>JAHDBH010000151.1 GCA_020630495.1 Saprospiraceae bacterium | reverse complement strand
ACGATTGCCTTTATCAGTGTAGTGGGATCTTACTATTTATTGATGGCTATACAGAAACTGCTGGTGAAGCGGGTTAAGTAATTTGTCTTCAGATTATGTAGATACGGAGAGTCAATTGCACTTCGCGGGTCTCGCGGACGGGCGAGAGTGTATAGTCTAAAGTGCATAGCCTTTATGATTTAATCCATTTTTTTATATATCGCCTTCCAGATCCATCTGTGACGATGACCACATATAAACCTGACTGTAAATGTGCGAGCTTCAGATGAGCTGTACGATTAGCCTCTGTAGCATAAATCTGATGCCCTGACATAGCAAAAATCTCTATCGTATGCAACCCATCCGCAGGGAAATCAATATGGATATTACCAGAGCTAGGATTGGGGTACATATTAATGTATGACGAAGATAAATCTGGTGCATTCACAGATCCACTTACAGTAAAAACAATAGACAGGAGACATCCATCTTCGCCGCTGATCTCTACGACATATTCGCCAGGCAAGGTAACACGGATCTGAGAAGTAGACTCACCAGTGCTCCAACTATAATGATCTGCGGGTGGCGCTACTAAGCTCAGAGAATCCCTGAGCTGCAGTTCTACTGATCTGCTCTCCTCAGATATAAAATCGAGCCATCCATTTCTATAATGACATATCACTTTCTCTAGACCTGGTGTCCATGCCTCAATATCTGGACATGGGTGCTGGACCGGTTCCGATTCGTAATTGAGAAAGGTGTTATAAGTAAATGTATCCTCTGACAATGGCGGCAGTTTCACACCGCCGATGGTATGAATCTCATGATTACCTCGCTCGATATCGCATGATGACCAACTGCCTTCCTCCGCTGGATTACCTGAATAAACAAATGTGGTGGTGCCACCATTGGTAAATTCACATGCGTGGGAGTTGAGATAAACTGGCTGTTGATCTTGCCATAGTCCGATGGCCTTCCAAGGCATATCAAATCCAATCCGCTCACACAATAAACCTTCATCCCGATATCCATAAAGTGTGGAGCTAAGCGGATGATCGAGTGAAGTAGCCGACATGATTGGATAATCGCCTCCGCTCGTATCCGTGTCAATGCAGACGCGATCATTAAGCCGCCCTTGGTAAGTATACCAAGTATCCATCTCAGGAATACTTCCCATCTTGTCACCCCACGGGCACTCTACATTCATCACAGTATGCAGACCAAGTGTCATCGTATCATCTTCTTGCGGCACTAAGGCACGGATACCTATCTCCGTAAATGTTGATCTCGACAGCTCGTCGTCCTCTGTGTCATACATGAATATCGCCTCAGAAAGCACGAAGGGCATGCCATCATTATTAGAGACTGCATCCGAAAATCGAACCACATATTCGTCGCCGCGGATATATGGGTAGTCTCCATCGTAGGCATTGTATTTTCCATCGCCATTCACATCGTGAAATCTTGCTAGCGGTTCATCGACAATCAAGCGACGCTTATTAGCCCCTATGCAATGAGGATTCCCTATCGCGGGCCAAGTCAATATGGCATAGGGAAGTGATTTATTTATAACACCGTCCTCTTGAAAATCAGATTGATGCCTTGATATCTCATCCTTAGAGACACGCCAGACCCTTTCCCAGCCTCGATCATGCTGTCCGAGCACTCTCTTGCGCACGAGCCAGTCCATCTTTAGTCCCTCATAGCGACCATGTCGATCTTTATTCATCAGCCAGACAGCACCATATTGTATAGATGCAGTACGATTGTATGTAGAACCTTTCCCAATAAGTCTTCCAGAAAAGTAGAGCGAGTTTAGATTGGGTAGAAAGCGGCCGACGTCATTACGCATCAGCCATGATCCTGGTTCTAAGATGCGATGAGATATATCACTTTCCGCAGCGAGCATATTTAGGTCACAATGCGCCGCTCCATCCTTTTCAAATAAGCCCGCAAGTCGACCGTTCACCTTCTCCATTGTCTCATAGTCTCTATCGGCCCAAGATATAAGGTTAAGGAAGTTGAGATCTGTGTCATAGCTTGCAAGCACACATTTGCCTGATCTCTTTCCCAGAACGTATACCATTCTATCGAGGTAAGCCATATCAATGACTTCGTCAAGATCCAACTCTAGTTCACCTACAGATATCAATTCATGATCAAACGATTTCAACGTAAGTCGATTCTGAGATGAATCAATTGCAAAGGCTCTCCTATCACTGAGAGCACATGCAATCCATGACCCATCGTCGGACAGCGCCCTTCTGTTGTCCAGATTCCTGTCCGTTATAGCCAGGATATGACCACACCAGAGGATGACATCATTATGCAGACGGCAATCTAAGATATCGTCGACCACATCAGCATATCTACGAGGAGATCCATTGGAGCTGTCAATTCTTATGACTTCACGATCAGTGATGATGTAGGTGTAGGCGCAATCAGCTAGTGCCCAGTACCTATCAGGACTACCTTCGACTGGGATACGGTCGAGCAGATTATTATCAAATGTGTGTATGTATACATATGGATCGGGATCGTTCTTAGCCGTTATAAGAAGGCTGTCACGTACGACTACCGCCTTCATCTGTGGCCACCTGGCATCAAAAGCTTGAACATCTAAGACCTTACTCGCATGCGTATCATAAGTCGCTCCGTACAAAGAATCATAAACGACGATGGTACCATCAAGACTGATGCCCATGCGTAATTGCCCAATATCCGAATCTATAAACTGCAAATCAGGTACTTGCGCTTTTACGGGAAAGTGAAGTACAAGTAGTAAAATGGAGATTAGGTAATAGCGGCTTATAGATAAAACGCTCACGTGTGATGAAACGTCCAATACCCAAAAATCGCTGCCTCGTGCGACGAGAATCGAGACGAACAATGATTGAGCCCTTCCCTACCTTTACCATCATGCAGCAACCACTAGCAGAACGTCTACGCCCTAAGACTCTTGACGACTACGTAGGTCAAGAACATCTCGTGGGTGATGATGGCTATTTGCGTCATGCCATATCTAGTGGTCAGATACCGTCGATGGTTTTCTGGGGACCTCCAGGTACGGGCAAGACTACACTAGCGATGATCGTGGCCGCTGCAAGCGACCGACCTTTCTTTGCGCTGAGCGCAGTGGACAGTGGCGTGAAAGATGTGAGAGAGGTATTGCAAAAAGCGCGAGCGGCAGATTTCTTTGATCGCCCCTCGCCCATCCTATTTATTGATGAAATCCATCGATTTAATAAATCACAGCAGGACTCTCTACTCAAGGCGGTAGAGCGCGGAACGGTAGTACTCATAGGCGCGACGACTGAAAATCCATCGTTTGAGGTGAATAGCGCCCTCCTTTCCCGCGTGCAAGTATTTATCTTAAAATCTCTGGAAAAATCACACCTAGAATTATTAATTAAGAAGGCCGTTACCGAGGATAAATGGTTAGCTGATAAGGAACTTAAGATTAAGGACACTCGTGCCATTCTTCGCATCAGTGGAGGCGATGCTCGAAAGCTCTATAGCGTCATGGAAATCTTGGGGACATTTGCCCGAAAGGGCCAAGAAATTACGGATGTATATGTAGAAAAGATTATCACAGAAAATCTAAGCCTCTACGATAAAAGCGGTGAGCAGCACTACGATATTATTTCTGCATTTATCAAAAGCGTGCGCGGCTCGGATCCTAATGCGGCGCTTTATTGGTTAGCGCGGATGCTTGATGGTGGCGAAGATGTAAAATTTATTTCACGACGCATGATCATCCTCGCGAGTGAGGACATCGGCCTCGCTAATCCTAATGCTCTTCTACTTGCCACCACTACCGCTCAGGCTGTTCACACGGTAGGCATGCCAGAAGCAAGAATAATTCTCGGACAGGCTGCCGTCTATCTTGCTGTATCGCCCAAGAGCAATGCAAGCTATGTAGGCATCAACAAAGCCATGGCAGCAGCTCGCGAGCACGGGAATCTACCTGTACCTCTGCACCTCCGCAATGCTCCTACGAGATTAATGAAAGATCTCAACTATGGCGCCGACTACGTCTACAGTCACGATCAGCCCGGCCACTTTTCTCAACAGCAATACATGCCCGATGAATTAAAGGGGAAAAAGTATTATGAACCTGCGGATAATCCTACGGAGGGACGGTTTTTGGAATTGCTGAGGAAATTGTGGAAAG
>JAHDBH010000150.1 GCA_020630495.1 Saprospiraceae bacterium | reverse complement strand
ATTCTCAAGTGCCAAGATACCAAAAAGCCTGCGAACACCATGTCGAGACGCTCCTGCGGAGAAGCTTCGGAGAAAACTACTACCTTTTTCGGAGAAAATCATATCGTACGTAGATCACAATCTCAAGCTGCCATCTACTGATTATGCTATTTTCATAGATTTTGTCACTCACCAAAACCAGTCGATCTCGGAGAGTATTCGGAGAAACTATGCAGGTCTTTCGGAGGTAAGAAAGCAATTTTTAACTGCCTTACAACCTTCAGATCAGCGATGTTGATTCTTCTCTAAAAAGTGGGTGTGCTTAGCACAGTAAGTATAAGTTCTTTCACTTGGATATGATCGAATTATCTCAGACCTATCCTGTTGATGCTCTAAAATCGGTCGTTATAATCTCTGATCTTATACCTTTATTACCGAAATGTACAGTGCAAACAAGACCACCACCGTAATATGCATGCTTCTCAGTATGATCGCGTATGTGGTTTTAGCCATGTGCCTGAAGATTTCCCATGATTATCCTGAGTACTCAATCAGGCACGTATGCGGCCTTATAAGTTTCATCATTTGTCTACTCGCTTTGACATCCTCGATCGTGGCTTTGATAACAGTGGTAAGATCACATAAGCAGAAACGCAGCAGTATTGAGCATTGGGCGACGTTGTTTCATTTACTGCATATAGCTGTCTATGTCCTGATATTCCTAGGAGTTTTAGGATTTTACTATGCAGCGAGTCTAGATATCTATGGATGATGCCTACATGCCATACTGTGGTATTGATTAACTGACAGCTAGCCGCGTCTTAGCCATGCCGTATCTGTCGCTCTATCGGTCTAGAGTTTTGGACATTGTGTTGTGTGGCTGAGATTCTTGGATGTTTAAGCCATGCTAGGCTCGCACTCTGGTTTCATAATTATATGTCTTCCATCAGCATAATAAACTCTTTAAGCTATGTACTCAGTCATAATACTTATATTTAATGCTATGAAGCATCCTGCCGCAACTTTTTTCATCTGTATTTTTTCAATGCTGAGCTTCGCGCTAAGCGCTCAGCTAGTTCTTACACCCATAGGATTTGAATCACCGTACCTCGTAAGCAAGGATATCATACAACGCTATACCGTAGCTGATACGGAGGGCGATGGTCAGGATGAAATATGGGTAAGTAGGGCGAGCCAAGGACGGATAGGAGGACTCTTGGTGTTAGAGCCAGGTGCTGGCTATTCTGATCATGAGATCATAACTTTCAGTGATATCAATCATGCAGCATCAGTGACTGTACTGTCAGGAAGTTTTTTATCTACTGAGCAGGAGGATATCATCCTCGTGGAAGATTTGAACGGTATCTCTCTTTATAATAAAGACTCGGGCACTTTGGATGCCCTGGGAACTTCATTGCTATATAGAAAACCAGATCATGCTAGTATAATCGATATAGATACTGATGGTATTGAAGAATTTGTCTTTGCTAGTACTGATCTTGACGACGAGAGTCATTTCTTTTTCTACAAAATGCAACCAGATGGCAAGTTTGAGATCCATCAAGATGTGGCATTGGATCTATTGAGTATGGTGGAGAATATGGCTATTGCAGATATAGATCAGGATGGAGATGCCGATGTGATGTACAATCTCGAGGGTGAGAATGAAATACGATTTCTAGAAAATAACGATGGCGTTTTCGAGCGGTCATCACAAGAGCTGGAGTTTTCTATTGGTATCAACACATTCATTAGTGTCGACTTTGACGAAGATGGTGATGAAGACATAGCCATGATTTCTGAGTCTGCAGAACTGTACGTGTTAGAGAAGCTTGATGAGATCGCATACGCTGCTCCCAGAAAGCTGTTATCACCTGTACGCTTGGATTCCTTGATTAAGGCGCCTAAGAGACTTGGAGGAGCGTCTCTAGTGGTGATGGATGAGCAGAGAGAAACTCTATATCGATACACTTATGATAGTGAAGCTATGGATTTCGTTCGAGAAACTTTGCTAGAGGCTAACCATCCTATATACGAGTATGATTTTGGTCATTTTAATGAAGATGGCCTGGTAGATATCGCTACACAGACGTTTAATCATACAGCTTACTATTATCAGCAAGAATCAGGAAAATATCTTGTCTATTCATCCCACATCTATAACTTTATTAGCACTCCTAATTTTTCGTATTTTGCGGATGACGAGGATTCCCCACTGTATATGTCTTCTTACTCTAGTGGTGAAGATTTAACCAATATTGCGGCATATAAGAGCGCAAGGGAGGAAGGCACGGTATATCCAGTAACGATAGTGGGGGAGGTGTTTGAGAAACCACACTCAGTTTGGGCGGCCGATTTGACTGGTTCTGGTAGAGCGGACGTGATGTCTGTTTCTGATGTGGATTTTCAACTGTTTAGAAGAGATCCTGGTACAGGCTCGTTTCAAGATGGCGAGCAATTGGATGATATAAGCGGACTTGAAGTAAGCTTTATAGATGATGTGAATAATGATGAGTATTTAGATATTGTAGCTCATTTGCCATTATACTATGGTTTTGCAGCATTTATTAATGATGGCTTACACAACCTTGAAGCCCAGAACTGGACCTCTAATGGCCTAAGGAGTATCCACGCAGGCGATTACAATCAAGATGGGTTTACAGACGTGCTTACAGAACTATATGGATGGACCTTATTTCTTAATGATCAATCTGGATCATACGTTGATCCAATGGAGATCAGGGACATTGGTAGAGATCTAGAATTATGCACTAGTTTTGATAATTCTCGAGTAAAGGCAAGAGTATTCGCATCCTATAGTCATCTTGAAGTGTACCATTTGGAGGATGAGAGAATGGTACTGAGGCAGGAGTTCTTAGATCAGAGTTTTGGCCAGTATAGGACAGTGGTGGACATAAATAATGATGGATATGACGACCTCGTCATAGCAGATGATTTCGAGCTGTCGATCTATCTATCTGACTACGAAGGATACTTAACACGTTTAGATCATGGTTGGGACTTTGATAGTCCTCTGAAGTTGCACGAGGTATCAATTGTTGAAGGTCAACCAGAGGTCTTTGTCATAGAATGTGAATCGGTGTACTACCTGGTGTCTGGTGGACGAGGTGCTTCAAAGGCTGTTCAAATTCAATCATATTATGACATTAATAACAACGGGCTCCGCGATGATGGTGAAGAATATTTATCTCATCAACATTATAGCTTATCAGATCGAGAAGGTATACTGAGCTCGGGTAATCAAGAGAGAGTAGTGACTCATTTTAATTTCACTGATACTCTCAGAGTATCTCATATCCAGAATTCGCTCTGGACTGCGGGCGAGGATAGCGATGTTAGCATTGCTATAAATGATAGTGTAGATAGGTATGTCTTGGAATATCCCCTACGTCCACTCGTAGATCGCGTTGATGCGAATATCGAGCTTTCTCATGGCCGTACTCGATGTGGCTTTGTCGTGCCTGCATGGATCAATTTTCAGAATACTGGATCTAGGTATGTACCAGGCTTGATAGAGTTACAGCTAGATGAGCTCGTAAGCCTTGTGGATTCTGACTGGGTCGTGGATAGCGTCTCAGAGAATCGGTACTACTGGAAAGTAGACTCGATAAGATTTGCTAATTCTAGGATAAAGATACAACTACAGATGCCTGGCGTAGAGGAGCTCGAGAATTCTATAAGCAATACCGTGCGTATCTATCATGACGGTGTGACTCCTCCCGTGTTGCTAGATAGTAAAGTGCGTATCTCGACGATTCAGTGTGCTTATGATCCTAATGATAAATTAGTGGTGCCGCTAGATACCACTGTATTCACAGAGAACTATACATTGTTCGGAGATACCCTTGAGTATACCATTCGTTTCCAGAATACAGGAACGGATACCGCTTTCAATGTAAGACTCGAGGATCAGCTCTCTGATCAGCTAGACTGGTCGAGCTTGCAGATTACGGGAGCGAGTCATGACTATACATATACGCTAAGTGGCAAAGGCTTGCTCACCATCCAGTTTGACGATATACTCTTGCCAGATAGTACTACTAATGAGATATTATCTCATGGCTCTATATCATTTACCATAGCGCCTTTAGCAGATCTGCCTGAGGAAACTTTGGTCGAAAATACTGCGGACATCTTCTTTGATTTTAATCCGCCAATCATCACTAATACTACGCGCAATACCTACG
>JAHDBH010000002.1:95566-111676 GCA_020630495.1 Saprospiraceae bacterium | reverse complement strand
ACCCCTATCTTCGCCCTGTGAATCATCTACTTCTACTCACCGTATATGTCTATAGCATCTCGCTATGCTCCGCCGCTGTGCGAGATCCAGAGATTTCTAGACAAGATCGAGTAGATGCGTGCTATGCAGAGGCATTTGTCCGAAAGGACGCTCATCAGCTCATCGCTCTGCAAGCGGAGTACCTCGCTCAAGGGGATATCTACTGGGCGGCTTACACAGAGTTTCTGCTAGCTACTTATCATCAGTACCGTGATCAGCCCGATGAGGAGGCGAGCCGTCAACATCAGGCGGCAGCACTATCGCTCATCGCCTCTGTGGAGTCTCCATCAGGGGAGGAACTGGCGCTTCACTCCTATATACTTGGGTATGGACTGCAGTGGTCTCATGGGCCCGCGCGCTGGATGGATGCACAGAGAAGTAAACGACTGGCGCGGCGTGCTCTAGAGCTCGATGCCACAAGTCCGAGAGTGCTCTATGTGGTGGCTAACATAGAACTGCGAGCTCCAGGAATGCTAGGCAACAGGAAAGAAGGTCTGGAGCTGATGCTACGTGCGCGAGACCATGCTCGTGATGAGGTCAATAGCGGGACGTCGCCTCACTGGGGATTGCAGCAGATCTATGTCTCTCTGATCAGTGCTTACCTAGACCAAGAGGATCTAGCGACGGCACAGGAAATCTCTCAGGAAGCGCAAGTGAGATTCCCAGATGATGCAGAACTCGCTGGACTGGCCCTCCGCGCTAGGGGTGCTTAATTCCTAGTGCGAGCGCGGCACCCACTATGCCAGCATTGTTTTTCATGGCCGCGGGTACGATATGGCAGTTTACGTCTAGGTAGGACTTGTACTCAGAAAAGTGCTTGCTCACGCCGCCACCTAGAATGATGAGCGATGGTGTGAAGAGGAAGCTGACATGATTGAGATAATCAGACAGACGCTGTCCCCACTCGTGCCATGTGAGGCTCTCTCGCTCTCTGGCGCGATTGCTCACTCTGAGCTCTGCCGACTCACCCCACATGCGCAGGTGGCCTAGCTCTGTATTGCGCACTAGCTGACCGTCAGAAAACATGCCACTGCCTATACCTGTGCCTAGCGTCAGTGTGATGACTGTGCCTGATACATCCTTGCCCATACCATATTTCATCTCGGCGAGACCAGCTGCGTCAGCGTCATTGACCACCTTGACGGAGGTGCCTAGGTGCTCACTGAGATAGGCTTCTACAGGATAGTTGATCCAGTCCTTGTGGATATTGGCCGCAGATCTGCAGATTCCCTCATGTATGATAGCTGGAAATCCACAGGCGATAGGACCTGACCAGTCGTGCGCCTTGACGAGTCGCTGGATGGTGGCGAGGATGGCAGGTGGATCCTTGGGCTCAGGAGTAGCATACTTAATCTTCTCAGATACGAGTTTTCCTTCACTGATGTCTACAATGGCCGCTTTGATGCCAGTACCTCCTACATCTACGCCAAATACTTGATTCTCCATGTCTGTTGATCTATGATAGTGATGATGTGAGAGGCATGACGCTAGGATTCTTTGAGCTTTCTGCGGAGGATTTTACCCACGTTGGTTTTGGGCAGTTCTTTGCGAAATTCTATTTCCTTGGGCACTTTGTAGCCTGTGAGGTGCTGTCGACAGTGCTGTATGATCTCATCTTCTTTGATCTTCTTGTCGTTTTTGACGACGAAGAGTTTGACACGCTCGCTACCCGTACCATCGGGTACACCTATGGCTGCAGCTTCGAGGACACCTGGCAGTTGGCAAGCCACGTCTTCTATCTCATTAGGATATACATTGAATCCTGACACGAGGATCATATCCTTCTTACGGTCTACGATCTTGAAGAATCCATCCTCTTGCATGAGCCCTATATCCCCTGTGCAGAGCCATCCATCGCGTATGGTCTCAGCGGTTTTTTCCATGTCATTGTAGTAGCCTAGCATGACTTGGGGGCCTTTGATCTGTAGCTCGCCGATCTGTCCTGTGGGAAGTGGCTGATAGCTATCATCTACCACGCGGATGAGCGTACTAGGTACGGGCATACCTATTGTGCCAGTCTGCTGAGTGCCATCTAGCGGATTGCAAGCGGCGATGGGTGCGCTCTCTGTGAGACCATATCCCTCGCATAGAGGTATGCCTGTGCGTTCGTGCCACCTTTCTGCGACAGCAGTCTGGACCGCCATGCCTCCACCAACAGTAATCTTGAGAGCAGAAAAGTCTACATTTTCAAACTCCTTATGATTGAGCAGGGCATTAAATAAGGTGTTGACACCCGTAAAGATGCTAGGTGATTTTTTCTTAAATGCCTCTATGACAGTGCCAAGCTCACGAGCGTTGACGATGAGCACCGTATTGGCTCCTATGCTCGGCATACACAGTGCGCATACGCAGAAGGCAAAACTGTGATACAAGGGCAGTGGACAGAGATTTTGCTCTGGCTTATCGTCAAGCCTAGGATTGAGCCATGCCTTGAATTGCAGGATATTAGCCAGCATATTAGCATTAGTCAACATGGCTCCTTTGCTCGTGCCCGTGGTGCCACCGGTGTACTGATAGAGGATGATGTCAGAGCGCTTTCGCGCAAATGTGTTGATCTTAAACTTGGTTCCTTGCTTGATGGCTTCAGAGAAGCTGACGGCATTGGGAATGTCATACTTAGGTACCATGCGCTTGACATTACGCACCATGAGATCTACTACTTTGCCTTTGAATGCTCCGAGGAGCTCGCCTACACTCGTGGTGATGACGATCTGCAGAGAGGTGCGCGGCAAGATGGACTGTAGCTTACTGGCAAAATTCTCCAGGATCACGATTGCCTTGGCACCACTATCAGAGAACTGATGCTCCATCTCTGTCTCGGTGTAGAGAGGATTAGTATTTACCAGGATCACGCCAGCTTTGAGCGCACCATAGGCGGCGATGGGAAATTGCAACACATTAGGTGTCATGAGTGCCATGCGATCTCCGGGTTTGAGACCTCTCATATGGAGATAAGCCGCAAATGCTGTAGACTTCTTATCTATCTCTGCCCATGTGAGGCTCTTGCCCATGCACTCATAAGCAGGATTGTCTGCATACTTCTGGAAGCTCTCCTCTAGATAGTCCACTACGGAGTCATAGCTTGCCTCGTCTATGTGCGCAGGGATTCCCGCTGGATAGTGAGCAAGCCAAGGTCGCTGATCAGTTGTCATAGTCGTGTAGTAATTCTGGATCAGCTGGCAAGATAGGCAGTATGGCAAGTAATGGAGAAACCTGTAGAGAGTTTTTTGTATAGCGGCGGTCAGACACAAAGAAGGATGGTGATGCTCTGCAGACAGTATGTGATAGTGACAATACGCTGCGATCTCAGTGCTGGCAAGGAGTAGCGCACGATTGTAGAGGTAAATGAGTACCTTTGCACTCCATTTTTAGAAATCCATTTTTTCACCATTAAAACTACCTTGCCATGCAGGAGGAAAAAAACACTCAATCCGAGGAGGCTGTAGCTACAGAAGAAGTAGTACAGGAGAGCCCCGCCGTTGAGACTGCAGTCTATGAGAAGAAAGAATATGCCCACGACGACTTTGACTGGTCACAGGGTAATAGAAATACTCCTCACTATGACGACACAGACTCTAAGAAATACTCAGAGTCGTATAGCGCTACTCTCACCTCTCTGACAGAGAATGAGATCGTAAGGGCTACTGTGAGTTCTATCACTGACAGCGATGCCATACTTGATATGGGATCTAAGAGTGACGGACTCGTATCACTATCAGAGTTCAGAGACACACCAGATCTCAAGATCGGTGACACCGTAGAGGTCTATATAGAGAAGCAAGAGGATGACAAGGGTCGTCTGGTGCTATCTCGGCGCAAAGCCAAGCTCCTCAGAGCATGGGAGCGCATCGTAGACTCCTATAGTAATGGTACCATCATCAAGGGTACCGTGGTCAGTAAGACCAAGGGTGGTCTCATCGTGGATGCAGGAGGTCTGGAGACATTCCTACCTGGATCACAGATTGATATCAAGCCGATCATCGACTACGATGCCTACGTGGGTAAGACCATGGAATTTAAAGTGGTCAAGATCAATGAAGTCATCAAGAATGCTGTCGTATCGCACAAGGCGCTCATCGAAAGCGATCTTGCGGAGCAGCGTGAAGCCATCATATCAGGTCTGGAGAAAGGTCAAGTGCTAGAGGGTACTGTGAAGAACCTTACAGACTTCGGAGCCTTCATGGATCTTGGAGGTGTGGACGGACTCCTTTATATCACAGATATCAGCTGGGGTAGAATCAACCACCCAAGCGAAGTACTCGCTCTCAATGAAAAAGTGCGCGTAGTGGTGCTTGACTTTGATGAAGGCAAGAAGAGAATCTCGCTTGGTCTCAAGCAACTCCAGCCGCATCCATGGGATGTACTCGGAGATGAGATCAAAGAAGGTGCTACCGTCAAGGGTAAGATTGTCAATATCGAGGACTACGGCGCATTCCTAGAGATCACACCTGGTGTAGAAGGTCTCATACACGTGAGTGAGGTCAGCTGGTCCAGCCAGCCAGTCAATGCTCGCGAGTTCTTCACAGTAGATCAGGAGTGTGAAGTGCAGATCGTGACACTTGACAAGGAGGATCGCAAGATGTCTCTCAGTCTCAAGCAGCTGAGTAATGATCCATGGACTGATCTAGATACCAAGTTCCCAGTAGGTACCAAGGTCTCTGGAGAGGTCAAGAATCTCACACCCTATGGTGTATTTGTAGAGCTAGAAGAAGGCATAGGTGGTATGATCCACATATCTGACCTCAGCTGGACTAAGAGATACAATCACCCAAGCGAGTTCACCAAAGTTGGCGATCAGATCGAAGTGGTAATCCTTGACATTGACTTCGAAAGCCGCAAGCTCTCTCTAGGACACAAGCAGATCGAAGAAAATCCATGGGATACATTTGAAAATGTCTTCCCAGTGGGATCTTACCATGAGGCTACCGTGACGAGTGTGGGTGATAGAGGCGCTAAGGTGCAGCTTCCCTATGGTCTAGAGGCATTTGCTCCTAGCCGTCACCTCAAGAAAGAGGATGGAAGCAACGCACAGGCAGATGAGCAGTTGACATTCAAGGTCATCGAATTTAACCGTGATGACAAGCGCATCATGGTGAGTCACATGCGCTACTGGCAGGATATCAATAAGGAAGCTGAAGATGGCGTACGCCAGGAGAAGCAGCGCCAGCGCAAAGAGACGCGGGATACCATCAGCAAGCATCAGAGTCGCGTAGAGCGCACTACACTTGGAGATATGGATGTATTCGCATCTCTCAAAGGTCAGCTTGACGGTGATGCCGCTCCAGCTGCTAAGGCAGAAGAGGAATAGATCACACAGCATATAGCTTATAGGATAAGCCGAGTACAAGAGATTGTGCTCGGCTTTTTTTATCTGTGTTCTAGAGAGTTCCGCTCAGCCATACAGAGGCTATAGGATATGCAATGATGACGGAGGTGTGTGCTGTAGTAGCAGAGGATGTCAGCAGAGCTGCTTTACAGAGATGATAGAATCAAGTGAGCCTCTCCCCACCATCTACACATCACAGATCTCTATCGACTTTCGCAGGGACTCCAGTGGCTCATCATCCACAGGTATAAACTCCTGAGCTACATAGCCTTTGTATCCTGTCTCTACGATAGCCTTCATGATAGCAGGATAGTAGAGCTCTTGTCGATCATCGATCTCATTGCGACCTGGCACTCCAGCCGTGTGGTAATGACCAAAGTACTGATGATTTTCCTTGATAGTATGGATGATATCGCCTTCTTGGACTTGCATGTGGTAGATGTCATAGAGAAGCTTAAACTGCTCCGAGCCGATCGCCTTACAGAGCTCTATGCCCCACGCGGAGCTATCGCACATGTAGTCTGGATGGTTTATTTTACTATTGAACAGTTCCATCTGTATCACCACGCCGTGTTTCGCTGCCAGGTCCATGATCTGTCTCAGACCTTCTGCGCAGTTCTTCATACCAGTCTCATCATCCATGCCACGTCTATTACCAGAGAAGCATATCAGATTAGTGTATCCAGCGGCGGCTACCTTGGGAATTTGGTCCGTGTAGTTAGCTATGAGTTGCTCATGATATTGAGGGTCATTCCATCCTTCGGTGAGTCCTATCTCTGCACCATTGCACATGGAGCAGTGGATACCGTGATCCTTCAGGATGGGCCATTCTTTCTCGCCTATGAGGTCGATGGCCATGATACCCATCTCTTTGATCGATGTGAGCAGCTCAGGCAGAGGTGTATCATTAAAGGTCCATCGGCACATGCTGTGATTGATGTTGCCTTGCAGGGACTTCTTCTCAGGGGGTGCCTCATCTGCAGTGGTGCATCCTGTACCTAAAAGTCCTACCGTAGTACCTGTAACCGCCGCAGCGGCAAGAAATTTTCTTCTCTTCATTATCCTAGGCTCCAAGCGTTACCGACATCTGATAGAGGTATGCATCCCAGATATTCGCCTGGTATGGGAAGATAACTGAGATGCTCTGTGCCTATGATTTCTGATCCAAAGTATGCTGCTATGCTCAGATCCTTTACGGACTTGAGGAAAGAGCTGATGTTATACTTTTCTAGCTCGGCCAGATCATCAGGTGGATCGCCATAGACCATACCATTGAAGTCATCCCATTCTTCCTGAGAATACTTTCCTAGATATTCTTGGACTACGCTAGTAATTTCTTCACGATCTATGTCGTAGGAGTCGTCCTCTTCCTTATAGCTAGCTAGCTTCTTTTTACATTCAGCCAGACCAGTGGCAAATTTTTCTTTGTCTTCTGCCTTGTAGACCTGATCTATGATGCCGTCCATGTATACGATGACACCTACGTCCTTAGCGCCAGGAGTTTCTGTAGGAGGTAATATGATGTCGGCGATTTCTGTAACCAGACTGGCGTCTCTCGGGGATAGATAACTCGGCTGCCATCCCGTAGCGGTCGTCTCTGACTTACAGGAACCAAGTACTCCCATGAGAGCTGAGCCACTGATGGTGACACCCACGCCAAGGCTGATGGTTTTAAGTGCTGTTCTTCTTTTCATAGGAGTATCTCTAGAGATTTTGTTTTTTGAGTTCACTCACGGCATAGTCCGCGGCGCGAGCCGTAAGTGCCATATAAGTGAGTGAAGGATTCTGGCAGGCAGCAGATGTCATGCATGCGCCGTCTGTGACAAATACGTTTTTGCACGAGTGGATCTGATTCCACTTATTGAGTACAGAGTTTTTGGGACTAGAGCCCATGCGGGCAGTACCCATCTCATGGATTCCTAGACCTATTCCATAGCTGTTGTCATATGTGCCCACATCTTTAAATCCTGATGCCTCCAGCATCTCAGCTGCTTGATTGGCCATATCTTTTCGCATGGCAATTTCATTTTCACCCATGTTACAGTCAAATGTGACAGTAGGCAAGCCCCAGTCATCTAGTTTGTCATAGTTGAGAGTCATCTTATTATCATGATTGGGTAGTATCTCACCAAATGCCATGATTCCGCCGTTCCACTGACCTGGACCGAATAGATTATCCTTAAATGCACCGCCTATAGAAGCCTCCGCGATACCTCGGCCCCATCCTTCTCTACCAGCTCCGCCTTGATATCCGTAGCCTCGCAGAAAGTCTTGCTTGCTCGCAGCATCGATATTTTGGAATCGCGGTATGTAGATACCATTGGGTCGACGTCCTTTGTAGTAGCGATCATTGTATCCGTCATATTTTCCGTAGGCCCCCACCTGGAAGTGGTGGTCCATGATATTGTGACCGAGCTCGCCACTCTCATTACCCATGCCATCTGGGTAAGCGTCTGACTTGGAGTTCATGAGAATGGATGTACTGTTGATGGCAGACGCATTGAGAAATACGATTTTACTCTTAAAGTCGTAGGTCTTCTTAGTCTCTGCATCTATGACGCGCACACCCGTGGCACGCTTAGAATCTTTGTCGTAGATGACTTCAAATACCACGCTATTGGGTCGCATGGTCATATTTCCTGTAGCCTCAGCAGCTGGCAAGGTGGAAGCATTGCTGCTGAAATACCCACCATAGGGGCAGCCTCGCATGCAGCGATTACGGAACTGGCAGTTGCCACGATCACCAAATTTTCCTTTGACATCGCCCGTCAAGTGAGCCACTCTACCTATGGTGACATTTCGATTAGTGAAGTTGGATTCTATTCCCTTTTTCATCTCTTCCTCTACGCAGTTCATCTGCATAGGAGGTAGGAATTTGCTGTCAGGTAGTTGAGGTAGATTTTCTACTTGTCCACTGATCCCAGCGAAGGTCTCCACGTGGTCATACCATGGCGCAAGATCCTCATAGCTGATAGGCCAGGGGATGCCTACGCCGTCCTTAGCATTTGCCTCAAAGTCCATAGGACTCCATCGATAGCTCTGCCGTCCCCATACGAGGGATCGACCGCCCACATGATAGCCTCTGATCCAGTCAAATCTAGAACCCTCCACTTCATCATAGGGATGCTCACTGTCTTTGACAAACCAGTGGACGTGCTCCTTAGCCACGGTATAGCCTGTACGTCGCTGCTTAGGATAGTGCTCATTGAGTACTGATTCTGGCTGTCTGCCCTGATGCTCTACATCCCATGGATCCAGACTGGCCGTCTTGTAATCCACGATGTGCTTTACGTTGCGGCCCCGTTCTAGGACAAGCGTCTTGAGGCCTTTTTCACAGAGTTCCTTGGCGGCCCATCCACCGCTGATTCCAGTTCCTACCACGATCGCATCATACGATGTAGGGCTGTTTTCGTCAAATATTGGCATGTATTCTCGTACTATTTATTTGCACCTCGGATAGATTTCCTTGGCTATGAGCGAGCAAGTTAAAAAAATTTTACATCTCAGCATCCTGTGCTTTCACGGATATTTCTGCCACTGTAGCAAGCTATAAGCTCGACACTGCATCGCTAGCATCTGCCTATGTCATGGATGCAGGGCCTGATGTAGGTGGGATCAGGGGATAAGGATACGTATTCTTTTCTGAGCTCTTACGAGCAAATGCGTACTTGGGTTATAGTCGGTTTACTATTTCAGATGTTAGCTCGATGAGAGATGGTTTCACTTTCGGCTCCGCTGCTATCTCGGGCACGCGATAGTTTTTGGGCGAAAGCCCTAGCTACCTTATCTGTCTTGCTTCAGCACGTATATCGATGGTACACGAGAAATATCTGAGAAATCATGCGCTGGAAGCTTGTAATCTTGTGCTATTGTGATCACTCCTTCCTTGACAGATAGAATCCTCGTCACTGGCGCAACAGGCCTGCTGGGCAGTCATGTCATACGTGAGCTGCTGACGCATGGATATGATAATATAGTGGCGATGAAGCGCTCTAGTAGTAGCATGGCCCTGATCAGTGACGTCCATGATAGAGTAGAGTGGTGGGAATGTGACCTGCTCGATCTCACTTCTCTGGATGATCCTGGAGTGGTAGATGCGATCATACACTGTGCGGCATTGATATCCTATGATCCCAGGGATAGAGACGCCATGGAAAGAGTCAATGTCGAGGGCACCAAGTCCATCATAGAGCTCGCTCATAGAAAATCTGTCAAGCGCCTCATTCACGTATCTAGCATAGCCGCTGTGGGAGCAAGTGATGATGGTAATCCTGTAGATGAGAAGGCTCTCTGGAACTATGAGGCGGGTGCAACCAGCGCTTACAGCGTGACCAAGTTCTACGCAGAGCAGGAGATGTGGCGAGCACATGTCGAGGGTCTATCTGTACTCATAGCATGTCCATCAGTGATACTCGGTGCGGGTGACTGGACACAGGGCAGTGCATCTATCCCTCATAGAGTCGCAGCAGGTCTACTATATTATCCTTCAGGTAGTACTGGATATGTAGATGTGCATGACGTGGCATCTATACTCAGGAAGATGCTCAGTCTGACTACAGATGGCGAGCGATATATAGTCAGCGCGCACAATGCTAGCTACAAGTATGTACTTGAAAATTTTGCAAGGGCACTAGGGGCCTCCCCACCTACCCGAGAGCTTCCACTCTGGATGCATAGCGTCTTGCCATTTCTATCTCGCATCAGACAGCTCATCTCAGGTGATAGTCCTATCACGCGCACACTACTGCAGAGTATGAGCCAGGTAAGGCACTACAGTGACAGCAAATTGCAGCGGGATATAGGACACGATTACCGACCACTGATAGATACCATAGACCGTATAGCCAAGGCATATGGGGAGGCCCACAAGTGATCATCTCATGGGTCTCCCGTATCTCATGATCCGCTATCTGCGGATATAGCTAGGTCCACTCCAGATGAGCCTCTAGGGAAGCCTCCACAGCATCACAGATCAGCTCATAGAATGCCTTAGAATCTGCGTCTCTCTGTACTGCATCCAGTGCATCATAGTAGCGCATACGTGACTCGTGGTCTCCCTTGAGGCTGGTGATGGTATATCCGTGCTGCAATAGAATCAGATTCATGACCAGCCGGCTGGTACGACCATTACCATCGATAAATGGATGGATAGTCACGAGCCGCTCGTGCATCTCCGCTGCAAGGATTACAGGATGTATGCGCTCACGGTGAGAGTGATAGTAGGAGTGGTATCTAGACATGTGATCTCGGATCTCGAGCGCATCTGGTGGCACGTGCGCACTACCAGATATACGCACACCCACTGAGCGGTATACTCCCGCATGCATTGGCGCTATGCCGCGTAGTATGAGGCTGTGTAGATCTAGCACGCTGTAGGACGACAGAGTCTCACCTGACTGAGCGAACTGACGGATGTAGTCTATCGCTTCAGCATGATTCACGGCTTCTAGATGCTCCGCCATGCTCTTACCAGCTATAGTGAGTCCCTGATGAATCACCAGGTCCGTCTCCCGCAGGGTCAGCGTATTGCCTTCTATACGATTACTGTCATAGGTGTAGTCTGTACGGAAGTACTCTGCCATGCGCTGGAGCTGAACCTCGTCCAGCGGATGTGCATCTTGCCACCGAGCTCGTAGCGCATCTATCCGCTGGAGCTGCTCCTCGATCTCACGAGTGAGGACAGGCTTCTCCATGACTTTGCTACTACGCAGATACTCTATACGTGGCTCTGCCACTGCCCAGACCTCTCTAGGATCAGACGCATAAGCCATCAGCTCAGCCACCTGATCCGCTATCTGCAGATCTCGCAGATCCTGCGTGTCTATACGGTAAGAGGCTGCATACTGGCGTAGCTGATCCTGTGTGGGGCTGCGGTGACCATGCTCGTGCTTGCTCACTAGAGCCTGGTCTATTCCCGTACGTGTAGCCACATCTACGAGCCTGAGACCTTGAGCTCGCCTTAGCCGCCTGAGCTCTCGCCCTATGGCGACGTGCTTGACATAAGATTTCATGACATATTTTGTCATAAAACCACTCTTCGCGCTAGTAAGTTCACTCCACACGACTTACACAAGCCACACGATTTCCTCGCTCTCCTGCTGAGATTCACTTGTGAAATACTTGCCACGCTACGGGATGAGCTGGATATGTAGTTAATATCTTGAACTACTTTTTCTATATTCACGGCTGTTAATCAACATATCACATTTACTGATCTGAATAAACCACGCGCTTATGTTCACCACACACCAAATCCGAAACGTAGTACTCCTGGGACATTCAGGATCTGGCAAGACCTCACTGGCCGAATGTATGCTCTATGAATCGGGCGCCATAGCGCGGAGAGGCTCTGTAGAAGATAGTAGCACTACCTCTGACTATACGCATATTGAGCGCGAGAGGGGCAATAGTGTCTTTAGCGCCGTCATGAATGCTAAGTGGAAGGACTCTAAGATCAACATCATAGACACTCCAGGATCAGATGACTTTGTCGGGGAAATCATCTCGAGTCTCAAGGTCGCAGATACAGGGCTGATGGTCCTCAACGCCGTCAACGGAGTCGAAGTGGGCACCGAGCTCATCTGGGATTATGCTCAGCAGTATAATACGCCCATGCTCATGGTCATCAATTACATAGATCACGAACAGGCCAATTATGATCAGACACTCGAGCAAGCCCAGGCGAGATTTGGCAGCAAGGTCATACCAGTGCAGTACCCGCTTGATGGAAGTAAAATAGTGGACGCGCTGCGTATGGTCATGTATGTGTTTTCTGCAGATGGTGGCAAACCGGCTAAGGAGGCCATTCCAGAATCTGAGATTTCCCGAGCCCAGCAGATGCACAATGCTCTCGTAGAAGCTGCAGCAGAAAATGATGAGGAGCTTATGGAAAAGTTTTTTGATGCCGGATCCCTTACAGAAGAGGAACTGACTCAGGGCCTTACCATAGCTCTTGCTGCACAGGAGATCTATCCTGTATTCTGCTGTAGTGCTAGTAATAATATGGGCTCAGGTCGTATCATGGGATTTATCAATGATATCGCACCATCACCCGCTGATCGTCCCGCAGCTAAGTGCAGCACTGGTGATGACCTCGAGCCAGATGCCGCGGCTGACACCACAGCATTCATATACAAGACCATCTCCGAGCCGCGTGTGGGCAATGTTTCTTACTTCAAAGTTTACAGTGGCACACTCCACCAAGGAGATGAACTGGCAAATGCAGAAAATCGATCTACAGAGCGACTAGGTCAGCTCTATGAGAGTAATGGAAAAGACCGCGTGGCTGTAGATGCCCTGGCAGCTGGAGATCTGGGCGTCACCGTCAAGCTCAAGAATACCCATACCAATCAGACACTCCACTCCAAAGGCACAGAGCGCATCATCGCTCCCATGGAGTTTCCACCATCTAGGATACGAGCCGCTATCAAGCCTCCCGGAAAGAATGATATGGAAAAGCTGATGAAGGCTCTTCACGTCATAGAGCAAGAGGATCCCACCGCGATCCTGGAGCAGTCCCCGAGACTGAGACAGACACTGCTGCATGGACAGGGACAGCTCCACCTAGACTTAATCAAGTATCGCATAGAGAAAGTCAATGGCATCAATCTAGAGTACGAGCGACCGCGAATCCCATACCTTGAGACCATCACGGCAAGTGTAGACGAGTCTTACAGACATCGCAAGCAGAGCGGGGGCTCTGGCCAGTTTGCTGAGGTGCACATGAGATTTGAGCCGTGGTATGAGGGAATGCCTGATCCAGCAGATCTGACCGTACGCAAGCGAGAGGAAGAAAATCTCGAGTGGGGTGGTAAGCTTTCATTCCTCTGGTGCATCGTAGGTGGATCTATAGACGCTAAGTTTAGCAATGCCATCAAGAAGGGAATCATGATGAAGATGGAAGAGGGTCCGCTCACAGGATCGCACTGTACAGACCTGCGCGTGAGTGTCTATGATGGTAAGATGCACCCTGTGGATAGCAATGATATGGCCTTTCAGATAGCTGCCACGCAAGCTTTCAAGACGGCATTTCCTAGGGCCAAGCCACAGATTCTGGAGCCAATCTATGAGATGCACATTCTCTGCAGCGGGGACGTGATGGGTGATGTGATGGGAGATCTGCAGACCCGCCGAGCCATGATAGTAGGTATGGACACAGAGGGTCACTACCAGAAGATCATAGCCAAAGTACCACTCAGCGAACTCTACAAGTATAGCAGTACACTGCGATCGCTGACGCAAGGTCGTGCTAAGTTTACCAGAAAATTTGCTGAGTATCAAGCAGTACCAGCAGACATACAGCAGCGCCTCATCCAGGAGCATGGCGCCGAGGGAGAAGAGTCCTAGCTTTGTGCTATGGCCGAGAGATGGAAGGTAGGGTATGATGCCAAGCGGCTATTTCACAATCATAGCGGTCTCGGTAATTATTCGCGGACTTTATTGACTGGCATGAGCCAGTATGTTCCAGAGATCGACACTGTTCTCTACAGTCCCAGTGCGCAGAAATCTCGCTACTATGAGGAGTTTTGTGCTGGTCACAAGATACGATCGCGAGCGGGCATAGGTGCTAGCATCTGGCGCAGTTTCACCCAGGCCTCCGACTGGAGGAGTGATGGTCTCACCCACTACCACGGTCTCAGTCATGAGCTTCCATGGTTTGCCACACAGAGTAGGGTGAAGAAAATTGTCACCATCCACGACCTCATACAGCTCAGATATCCAGAGGATCATCGCCCTCATGACCGATGGATCTATACACAGAAGATCAAGCGTGCTCTAGACATAGCGGATCGAGTGATCTGTATCAGTCGGAGCACTCAAGATGATGTACAGAGTTATTTTGACATAGATCCAAGTCGACTCGCAGTAGTCTATCAGAGCTGTGATGAGCGCTACCATGCACCGCGAGATCCCAATAAAGTCTCTTCGCTCAAGGCTAAGTACAATCTGCCTTCAGAGTACATATTGTTTCTCAGCGGGGCGCGTCCGCGCAAAAACGTCCTTGGCGTACTTCGTGCTTATGAGCTCCTAGGATCAGATAGACCGCCTTTGCTGCTTTTGGGATCGCGACACGACTATGAGCATCGTATCACTTCGCTCGACCTAGCCCCAGCTACGCTAGAAGGTATTCACTTTGCACACGTGCTCAATGAAGAGTTGCCATACATCTATGACGGGGCATTGCTATACTTGTATCCGAGCCACTATGAAGGATTTGGTATACCGATCCTGGAGGCATTTGCACGTCAAGTGCCCGTCATCACTAGCGCCTGCAGTAGCATGCCAGAAGCGGCTGGTGATGCCGCGATCCTGGTAGATCCTAGTAGCGATGTGGATATAGCAGAGGGCATGCGCAGGATACTTGGCGATAGTACCCTCGCCAGGAGTATGGTAGAGCGTGGCACGCAGCAACTGAAAGGATTTACCCTGGAGCGCTCCGTAGCAAAGACTGTCAGAGTCTACCGTGAGTGCTAAGATGAGGGTTTCACTCGCGCATAGATTATATTTGATGATATGAAGATGCTTACACTCGTTTCGCTCATTGGCCTTCTGATCATGGGGAATGCAATATCTGTGATAGCGCAGGCTGACATAGATATTTATAATATCATAGACGCAGTATCCGCTGATCGCATAGAGGCTGATGTGACTGAGCTCGTGAGTTTTGGTACTCGCCATACACTATCAGATACGCTGTCAGAGACACGCGGAATAGGTGCCGCTCGCAGGTGGATCAAGGCCGAAATGGATCAGATCTCAGCCGCGTGTGATGGATGCCTGGAAGTCTACTATCAGAGATCTCTCGTACCCGCAGAAGGAAACAGACGCATAGACAAAGACACCTGGGTCGTCAATGTAATAGCTATCCAGCGAGGCACCCGGCATCCTGATCGCTACGTCATCATGTCAGGAGATATTGACTCCAGAATCTCTGATCCTATGAATGCTACAGATGAGTCTCCTGGCGCCAATGATAATGCCTCTGGTATGGCAGGGGTACTAGAAGCAGCTCGCGTCCTTAGCTCCTATGATTTTCCGAGTAGCATCGTCTATGTGGGTCTCTCTGGCGAGGAGCAAGGCCTATTTGGCGGTAGACACATGGCGCAGGTAGCACGCAAAGAAGGATGGGATATCGTCGGCGTACTCAATAATGATATGATAGGCAACATAGAAGGCATCGATGGTGTGATCGACAACCGATCATTCAGGATCTTCTCAGAGGCCGTCCCGGTCAATCAAGATGAGCAGAAGAGAATCTGGTACAGATTCTATGGTGGTGAAGTGGATGGACCGTCGAGACAGCTCGCGAGATACATTCATCAGATGACCACCGACTATATGCCAGAGATGAATCCACAGATGATCTATCGTCTGGATCGATTTGGTAGAGGCGGGCATCATCGTCCATTTAATGATGAGGGATATGCCGCCGTGCGCATCATGGAATCTCACGAAAACTACAATCGTCAGCACCAAGACCTCCGCATAGAAGACGGTATCACCTACGGTGATCGCATAGCTGGTGTCAACTTCCCCTATGCCGCCAAGCTGACTGCAGTGAACGCCATCAATCTGGCATCTCTTGCCTGGGCTCCGCCAGCTCCTAGCTATGTGCAGATAGGTGGAGCAGTGCGACCATCTACCACCCTGAGGTGGGAGCCCACGGATACAGAGGATATCGCTGGATACAAGATCTACTGGCGAGAGACAACCAGTCCTCAGTGGCAGTACTCGCGCGTAGTAGG
>JAHDBH010000002.1:89378-95466 GCA_020630495.1 Saprospiraceae bacterium | reverse complement strand
GCTCAGGAGCAGCACCCTTATCTGAGCGTGGGCGTGGTGCCGACTTATATGTTTGACCATATCACACCGTCACTCGGTCTAGAGGCTGAGATAGGTATAGTGCCCAAGTTTCGCCTAGCCCTGATGTACGGTCTAGACTATAATCAGCAGACTACTAGCACACCACGATTTACATCGAGCGAGCACTTTGAACTCAAGCTGACGGCCAAGTACCTATTCTGGCAGCGTGAGCGTCTGGAGCAGTACTTTGCCCTCGATGCATTTGGTACATGGCAGGATGCCTCCAAAGTCAATGATACGTACAGAAGAGATGGCGAAGACTTTAATTATACGAGCGCAGAGATTGATCGTGTCGTGTATGGCTCGCGATTTCTGTATGGCTTGAGATTTACACCTCTGGATCGACTCTGGATCGATAGCTCGCTGGGAGTGGGTAGGCGCATCGTCGAGATTGACTATACCACTATGGGAGAGGAGCCAGGCCCGTACGGCGGCAGCTGGTTATTTGGAGATAGCTATGAAGATGTAGAGGGTCGCCGAAGCACAGTGGCTGTGATACTCGCCATCAAGATAGAGTATAGACTTCTCTGACATAGCCTAGAGGATCGAGACCTTGCTATGTCACCTGTCCGCATCTTCTACAGCGAGGTACTCTGCATGAGCCTCTTGCAATACTCTGAGAGCCACACGCTCATCATCCATTCCTAGATACTCCATGATGCCCTTGCCCTTGTAGTTGCTCCACCACGTGATGAGTATATTGGTTAATCCTGGGTAAGCAGTCTTGAGCTGTTGCAGTGTCGTGATATCTTCGGCCCACTCAGGAGATATAGCTATGAGCTTGTCATCTGTCTCACCACCGTCCAGCAAGTGCAGCACGCCTATTAGTCTCCCTGGTAGGACTTCGCCACTTTCTACAGATGGACCCACCAGGATCACGTCCAGAGGATCACCATCTCCGCCTTCAGACCTGGGAGATAGCGTACGCGGCACCATGCCATAGTGCGCTGGATAAGGCAGGTAATCGATTTGCCGCTCCGCACCCTGTAGGATCTCTATGTCCATCCTCGCCTTGTCTTTATCGTACTCGTACTTGTAGAAGCTTCCTGCTGGGATTTCGACTAGCACATTGATCAAGCTGTCTGTACTTCTATGCGGTACCTCGTGATATAGATTGATCTCAGGTAACTGCTGATGATCCAGTACTACATCTCTTCCCACTCGTAAGTGAGACACAGGGTCGCTTTTGCAAGACAGAAGCAGGCATAGGACGAGAAGCAGTGGGCTCTTTCGAGCAAATGCCAACTGGGATGTAGACGTCAATTTCATAGGTAGAAAGTAGTACTGGTATGACGGATATTACTAGTCAGATGCCTGCAAAGGTCGGTGGAGGACTGCAGCTACATCTAGGCTGTAGTGCCTTACCAGTTACTCATTGATTTTATCCTTACTCCTTACCACGATATGAGCCACTTCTTCCAGATCCCAATCTATGACTAGGCCTTGGGCTAGTCGTCGCGCAATCTTCTCACCATAGAGGAGCTCGGCTAGATACAGAGCTCCGTCAAATGACCGCGCCCCACCAGCACTAGTAATCATCTTTCCATCGTGTACTACTAGGACATCGTCATGTATGGTCAGATCTGGGTATCGCTTGCGCATCGCTGCTATATCACTGGGAAAGGTGGTGCTCTCATGATCATCAAGTAGCCCAGCTTCTGCCAGCACAAATGCCCCGTCACAGTGTGACGTGACATAGTCTGCATCTGCGGCCACTTCCTTCACCCACCGGATCATACGCTGATCCTCTAGGTCACTTCCCATGTGATTTTCAGCACTGGGGATCACTAGGATATCTATGGCTGGTAGATCTTGACTCTCCATGGAGTACGCTGGCAGGAGGTAGATTCCCTCAAATGTCTTGACTACATCACAGTCAGGAGCCACGGTGAATACATTCATAGGTTTGATGCCCTCACGGTACTTGGTATGCTGGAAGATATCGTAAGGCGCTGTCAGTTCAGTATTGTACACACCATCCATCACTAGGAAGCCTACATTGTAGGCGTCTTCCATGAGCTCTACACCTTTGCATGGCTGAGGTTCTAGGGTGTCCTTTGTAACTTCGGGCGCATTTTGGCACGCGATAAGCCACAAGCACGTTAGTAGTAGGGCGTGTGAGGCACGCTTGCAATTATTGATCATCATCGTAGCATAATAGTATGACATTTTCTTTCAGACGGATAAGATCCATGAGCAGTAGAGCATATGGCAGCCTGCTCTTACTTTGCCTCATTGGCATTTGCGCGACAGCGCAGACACCTATATCTGTAGCCGATATATGGCAAGACTACAAGTTCACGACTAAGTCCGTCCCGGGCTTCAACTTTCTCCAAGATGGTAAGCACTACGTGCGCCTAGAGGACAAGCAGATCAATAGTTATGACATCACCACAGGGAAGAAGGCCGAGACACTATTTGACCTATCGCAAGTGCAGTCGGATGTGATGAAGGTGAGCGGATACAGTCTGAGCGACGACGAGTCTCAGATGCTGATCAGATCACGGACAGAGTCCATCTATCGCCGCAGTGCTAAGTCGATCTACCACGTCTATCAGCGCGGAGCTACGGAGATGACTCCGCTCTTCCCTGATGAGAAAGTGATGTATGCCAGCTTCTCGCCTGATGGTACCAAAGTTGCCTTCGTCTATGATAACAATGTATACTACAGAGAACTCTCATCAGGGATAATCACTCAGGTGACTCATGATGGCAAGATGAACCACATCATCAATGGATCTGCCGACTGGGTCTATGAGGAGGAATTCTCTATGTCCAAGGCATTTGCTTGGTCTCCTGATTCTGAGAAGATTGCCTACTACAGATTTGACGAGTCAGAGGTCCCAGAATTTACCATGACCAACTATCGTGACGAGCTCTATCCTGAGTATGTCACTTTCAAGTATCCCAAGGTAGGAGAAAAAAACAGCAAGGTCACCATCCATATCCACTCGCTCACTAGCGGACAGACAGCCGAGGCAGATCCAGATACAGAATTGACCGAATATATACCACGTATCCAGTGGTCCAGCGATCCCGATCTACTCTGTATCACTACCATGAATCGTCACCAGAATCATCTGCGACTCAGACTCGTAGATGCGGGAAGCGGCAAGGCCAAGGAAATACTCGAAGAGAAGAATGAATACTACATCGACATACATGACAATCTGACTTTCTTACCATCAGGTAAGCAGTTTGTCTGGACTAGCGAGCAGAGCGGATACAACCATATCTATCTACACACGATCGGCAAAGACAAGGTGAGGCAGCTGACTATGGGTGACTGGGACGTCACAGAGGTATATGGTGTGGATGAGAAAAACAAGAAGATCTATTTCCAAGCAGCAGATAAGAGCCCACTTGAGCGACACATCTATGAGATCTCTATGAAGGGTGGTTCCATGAAAGCACTCACACCAGGCACAGGAACCTTCAGTGCTCAGTGGAGTAGTACATATGATTACTGGATCAAGACACACAGTTCCGCTAATCGAGCTCCTAGCTATGAAGTAGTGCAGCGTGATGGCAAATCAGTGAGAGGTCTCGAGGACAATGCTGAGATGACTGGCATCATGGAAACGATGAATGCGAGACCTGTCGAATTTTTTAGAGTACCTGGTGCTGATGGCGTGGAACTACATGCATGGAGGATCACTCCACCAGACTTTGATGAGACTCAAGAGTATCCCGTACTCATGTACGTCTACGGTGGACCCGGATCTCAGACTGTCAAGGACAGTTATATGGGGATGAACTACTGGTGGTATCAGATGCTAGCA
The DNA here is from genome assembly GCA_020630495.1 of Saprospiraceae bacterium. Lineage (GTDB taxonomy): Bacteria > Bacteroidota > Bacteroidia > Chitinophagales > Saprospiraceae > JAHDBH01. The sequence goes on along the minus strand of JAHDBH010000002.1, from coordinate 91,624 downwards.
CAGCAGGGCTATGTCGTGGTCAGCGTGGATAATCGCGGCACGGGAGCAAGAGGGCAAGAGTGGAAAAAGATGACCTACCTCCAGCTCGGAAAGTATGAGACCCAAGATCAGATTGCAGCAGCTAAGCACCTCGCCACTCTGCCTTACGTAGATGGCGAGCGCGTAGGTATATGGGGCTGGAGCTATGGCGGCTATATGAGTAGCTTATGCTTGCTCAAGGGTGCGGACATATTTAAGATGGCGATGGCTGTAGCGCCAGTGACTAACTGGAAATGGTATGACACCATCTACACGGAGAGATACATGCGTACTCCAGCAGAAAATCCTGATGGCTATGCGGATAATAGTCCAGTATACTTTGCAGATCAGCTCGAGGGAAAGTACCTGCTCATCCATGGCATGGGCGATGACAATGTTCACTTTCAGAATGCCGTGGAGATGAGTAACGCCCTCATCAAAGCGAATAAGCAATACGATACCTACTACTATCCTAATCGGAATCACGGCATCTACGGCGGAAATACCCGCTTACATCTATTCAATAAGTTGACGGACTTCGTCAAGGAAAATCTCTAGTGGCAAAGCTCAAATTTCAGAAGGACGTAGAAATACGCAATAGGAAAGCAACCTTCCAGTACTTCCTCCATCAGACCTACACCGCGGGTATGGTGCTGCTAGGTACAGAGGTGCGTAGCGTGCGTCTGGGACAGGCCAGCATGAATGATGCCTACTGCGTCATAGAAGGAGGAGAGGTCTATATCCGCAATCTGCACATAGCAGAGTACAAGATGGGCACAGATAACAATCACGAGCCCCTCCGCAAGCGCAAGCTTCTACTCAAAAGCGAGGAGATAAGGAAGATCGAGCGCAAGATCAAAGAAAAAGGCCACACCCTGATACCTGTGAGGCTTTTCATTTCTGATCGTGGATTTGTCAAGATGGACGTGGCGGTTGCAAGCGGAAAGAAGAGCTTTGATAAGCGCGACTCTATTAAGCAAAAAGACAACAAGCGCGCTATGGACAGGGCTAAAAAATGGCGCGACTAGGGCAGTCTATTTGCCAAGTAGGAGGCAGATGCGGTGAGCTGGTCCGTGTATGATGTTTCCTTGCTGCATCTTTAGTGTACGATTTACGTACAGCCGTTGACTTGTAACCCTCGTAGCTATGAAACCCTCAAGCCTCTTACTATTATTCGCCATACTTAGTTGCATTCTCGCAGCACAGCCTTCTCCAGCTTTTGTGCTGGAATTTACAGGATTTGTGCAGCCTACTTCTATACGCTCAGCGCAGGATGGCACGGATCGGCTTTTTGTCACGGAGCAGAGAGGCACTATACAGCTCATCGATAGCTCAGGAGTCACACGACCGACCCCATTTCTTGACATTACCGATCAGGTAGAAAACGGCGGCAATGAGCAGGGTTTGCTTGGCCTAGCCTTTCACCCAGACTACGCTAGTAATGGCCATATCTATGTCAACTATACCAAGGAGAATGATAGCACCGTCGTCAGTAGATGGACGGTCTCCGCCGATCCAGATAGTATAGATGTCAACTCAGAGGCCATATTGCTCACATTTGAGCAGCCATTTCGCAATCACAATGCTGGAGACATGCACTTTGGTCCAGACGGTATGCTCTATATCGCGTCTGGAGATGGCGGATCAGGTGGCGATCCCTTCTGCTACGCTCAGGATAGCACGCTGCTTCTGGGAAAACTCCTGCGACTCGATGTCAATCAGCAGATGAATCAGCCGCCTTACCATGGTGTGCCATCAGACAATCCATTTGTCAATACGTCTAGCGCTCGTGACGAGATCTGGGCTCTTGGTCTTAGAAATCCTTGGCGAATCAGCTTTGATCGCCTCACAGGAGACCTATGGATCGCAGATGTAGGCCAGGGTACCTGGGAAGAGGTCAATAAGCAGCCTTACACCCTACCAGGCGTCAACTACGGCTGGAAGACCAAAGAAGGTCCCGCTTGCTTCAGCACCTCCAATTGTGATCCTGGTGTGCCAGCATGCTCGTCCCCAGACATCACGGATCCTATCTTTTCCTATGACCACTTTGGCGCGGATGGCGGCCAGTCTATCACGGGTGGATTTGTCTATCGTGGATGTAAATATCCAGAGCTCGATGGCCTATACATATGTGCCGATTTTGTCTCGGGCAATGTATGGCTTGTAGATTCTGCAGGACAAGACACGATCTATCAAGAGCTGTTGTTTTCAGTGTCTAGCTTTGGCGA
>JAHDBH010000002.1:3272-89278 GCA_020630495.1 Saprospiraceae bacterium | reverse complement strand
AGATAGTGCTCCTCGGACTTGAAGCTATGATGATGTATGGGACTGGTCATCGTCCCAATAGCTCCGTCAGTCTCTAACTTGGCATGTACCTCTAGATCTTGGTAGCGACTATGATCTCTGTGAAAAAATCGCGTCACTTTATCGCTTTTCCACACATGACGTAGACGCTTGCCGTAGAAATAGTTGGTCCTAGGTATAGAGTAAGCCGTGACGGTCGTGCGATCTATTTTAGCGTTCACGGCGAGACTTGATGTCTTCGATTCCTTAGGCTTTTTAGTTGGAGGGCTATCGTCCGTAGACTCTTGCGAGTCCATGAGACTGGAGGAGCCCAAGTGCGTCTGAAGTATCTCCTCTCGGAGAGCGTCACTGAGCACCTCATCCGCGTCCAGAAGTATGATCCAGGGATGCTGAGCCTGTGGTATGATCCAGTTTTTCTGAGCGGCGCTGTATCGATACTCATGCTGCACTAGGCGGACAGATGGATAAGACTTGATGATATCTACAGTACCATCAGTGCTGTAACTATCTACCACGAGGATCTCATCAGCCCACAGCACGGATTCGATCGCTCGAGCGATGCAGTCTTCCTCATTGAAGCAAGGTATGATGGCAGTAATCATATGCTATTTCATCTACGGGCAGCGCACTCTCCACATTACCCGCAATCCACTACGTATCATCGGCTGGCGCGGGTGAGTAATGCACATACGAAGATAGCTCAGACCATCTAGACACCTCAGTACAGCAGACCTGATGATGCCGCTCAGGCATAGCAGATCATACCTGATAATCACGAGCGTATATTCTGTAGTGCATCTATATGGGTTGATGGATTGTGATTTGCGCTGATGGGGATTATGTAGAGGAATCACTTGCAGTTCGCTGGATCGCACCATGCATGGCTTGTACTGAACCTGCTGCGAAATTTCCTATCTTCACACCACAAAAATTATACATACTCTTCATGAAGAAGTTACACTACGGTCTACTGGCTTGTCTGATGCTCATCATCTCTTCCTGTAGCGAAACCAAAAACCTAACGGTAACCGACTCTACACCGCTCGACCAGCGACTTACAGCAGAGACCGTGCAAATGTCGACTCTTAAAGGTCATATACACTATCTGGCCTCTGATGAGATGAGTGGGAGAGATACTCCATCTGACGAGCTGCGCATAGCGGGAAGATATCTTGCCACGACGCTGATGCGCTATGGTGTGAAGCCAGCACCAGGTACTGATGACTATCTACAGCGTGTACCCATGTCTACCGTCTCTCCTCCTACATCAGGGATGATACTTGTAGGTAAGGATAGCCTCAAGATCAATGAGTCAGCCGTCATGCTCCGTGGAGATAATATGGACATGAGCGCTGAGCTCGTCTGGGCTAACTATGGTGCAGCGGAAGACTACGAAAATCTAGACGTAAGTGGTAAGACAGTGGTGGTCCTCTGTGGCTACGAAGGACAGAGTTCTCCGCAGCAGTGGTTCTTTGCAGGTAGAGAAAAGCGTGAGCGAGCATCTGAGCTCGGAGCAGTCGCGCTGATCGAGGTGTACAATAATCCTCAGCTTCCATTTAATTTCTTGGTCCAGTTCTTGTCCACTCCTCGTACAGGTCTAGACGACGGATCTGGCTCGAGCTATCCACACCTCTGGATCAATACGGAGAATGAAGCGCTCGTCTCACAGATGAAAGACGGTGGAGCATCAGCACGCATAGTGCTTGAAGGATACAGTGACAAAAAATTTGACAGCTTCAATGTAGTCGGTATCACAGAGGGAACCGATCCTCTGCTCAAAGACGAGTATATCATCTATAGCGCGCACTATGATCATGTGGGTGTAGGCCGACCTGTAGAAAATGATAGCATCTACAATGGCGCCAGAGATAATGCTGTGGGATCTACGACTGTATTATCAGCTGCTGAGAACATTGCTAAGTATCCCACCAGGCGATCTGCCATCTATATATTCTTTACAGGAGAAGAAAAGGGACTACTCGGATCTCAGCACTATGCTGACAATCCTCTCATTGCGCTTGACAAAGTCATGTACTGTTTTAACTCTGACAATGCTGGATACAATGATACAAGCCGAGCTAGCATCATAGGTCTCACACGGACGACTGCTCAGCCGCTCATAGAGAAGGCTTGTATGACATTTGGTCTCGATGCGATGGAAGATGCGGCCCCTGAGCAAAATCTATTTGATCGAAGTGACAATGTGAATTTTGCCGCTAAGGGTGTTCCTGCACCTACATTCAGCCTAGGCTATACAGGATTTGATGATGCGATCAATAAGTACTACCACCAGCCAGCAGATGATCCTCAGTCTCTTGACTACGACTATCTCTTTAAGTTTTTCAGGTCATATGTCTATGCCTGTAGGCTCATAGCTAATCATGACAAAAAGCTATTTTGGGTGGAGGGTGACAAGTACTATGATGTAGGAAAGGAGCTCTATGGTATGGAGTAGGCCAGGTGTCTTAGCTCTTCTCTTTCTAGGCCTGCTATCATCATGTGAAAGTCCTGCGATAGGTAGCCGATGGACCATAGATGTTCCCGAGCAGGAAGAGTACATCTCGGTTCACTTTAATAAGGAGTCAGACGGATCTGACAAGCCAGGATATTTTGAAGAGATCTTACTTTACTATATCAGTGGTGCACAGCAGAGCATAGATCTTGCCATGTTTACTGCTGAGGCCCATGAGCTCAGTACAGCGCTTAATGATGCCGTGAAGCGCGGCGTGCGTATCCGGTATATCACCAGTGGAGACCAGCAAGCCAATCTCGCCCTGCCCACTCTTGATCACAGCATTCCAGTGGTATATGGATCAGCTGATTTCTCTATGCATCATAAGTACTACATCATAGATGCACACACAGAGGATGCCACAGTCATCACTAGCTCAGCAAATAACGCCGAGTGGGATCTCCGCCAGCAGTCTAATAATATGGTCATCCTCAAAGACCGTGATTTGGCCTTAGCTTATGAGCGTGATTTTGAACAGATGTGGGGAGGATCACAGGATCTTCCTGATCGAGCAAACGCTAGGTTTGGATGGCAAAAACAGCCCTCGCCAAAGCGTAATTTCCTTGTGGACGGAATCCCTGTAGAGGTCTATTTTAATCCAGTGGACAGCAGCAATGTCAGACTCATCGAGTTGATGGACAGCAGTCAGCAAGAAATTTACCTTGCACAGATGCTGTTTTTTGGAGATGAGCTCGGCTCTGCTATGGTGGACGCGCTGCAGAGAGATGTGAAGGTCCAGGGCGTCCTCAAAGAATACTACACAAGGTTTCATCTCTGCGAATTCTGGATCGTAGAGCCCGCGGGAGCTGACATATTGGTCGATACTGTCCCGCGAGGGATACATCACAAGTACGCCATCTTTGATCCTCTCAGTGAATCTGCGACAGTAACGACAGGGTCTTATAATTGGCATTCTGATAGTATAGCCATAGACGATAATATGCTGGTCATCCACAGCCGAGAAATTGCACAGAAGTATCTAGAGGATTTCCAGATGCACTATGATCGCTCTGCCAGAGTGCCTGAATACGAGGTGCGTAAGACTCGCTTTCTAGCTAAGAGATTTCCCGCTCAGCAAGCTCAGTAGAAACAGCCACAGCCATCTACGTAAATTTGCAGACCAATCACCGAAGCTAACACCCCTCTCCACGCACATGGGCGATATAGAATTACTCAAGGATTTATTTGTCACACAGTCTGAAGAGATCAATGTACTCTTCTTCCTGATACAGATGATACTCACAAGCATCTTGTGTCTCGGTGTAGGAGCGATCTATGTGAGATATGGCCACTCAGCTTCTAATCGTAAGACGCTCAGCAGAAGTTTTGTCCTGATCGGATTGACCACTATGATCATCATCACTATCGTCAAGTCCTCGCTAGCCCTATCACTTGGACTTGTGGGTGCGCTATCTATCGTGCGATTCCGCACGGCCATCAAAGAGCCCGAGGAGCTCGCGTATTTCTTCGTAGTTATTGCCGTAGGCTTGGGTATCGGTGCAGGTCAGGTAATCGTGACGGTTCTCGGTGTACTGGGAGTTGCCGCTATCATATGGATGTCACATCGCACTCGTAGCGAAGAGCTCGCTCAGAATCTGGTCATCACACTACCTGCATCAAGTGGGGGAGAAGTGAAGAGTCTTACTGATCTTTTGCAGGGTCATGCCGAGCAGTTGTCGCTCAGACGTATAGATGATCGCCCAGAGCTTACGGAAGTGATTTATGCTATCAATTTTGCCTCACCTGATCAGCTATTCGCGCTGAGAGCTAAGCTCGCCCAAGACTTCCCTAGCGCTACCATGTCCTTTCTAGAACTATCCTAGGAATCATGCAGATCAAAGCAGCTAAGACTAGTGGCCATGGGAGTCAGATAAAGACACTGACGATTATCTTACTGACGCTGATTGCATGTGCCATAGTCATCAGGGTAGTGCGAGATGTCAAGTATGCCAAGGACGTCCCACGAGTGATCGATAAGCGACAGTCGGAGCTACTGGAGTTCACAGAGATACAGGATGTGATCAGTGCTTTTCCTGAAGCTACGATTCTGCTAGCTGTAAAGGATGAGGCATCTGGCAAGCTAGGTGCTGAGCTCAGATCATACTTCAGATCGCTCGGAGCAGATCATCTCTCTGATCTACGGTGGCGAGAATCCTATGTAGGTATCCTACAAGATGGACAGATAGTGCAGGAGCAATCATCTACTGACTCTGTAGTAAGCATTGCGGCAGCTGATCTGAGAGCCACTAGTGCTGGTATGGATCATGGTAACTCAGCGCAGTTCTATGTGCAGGATCGTGTCTATGATATGGCAGGTAGGGGTCTCCATATAGCTATCATCGCAGAGGGTAAATTACTAGCAACTTATTCTTGGGACTACTACGCGAGCGCAAGTCCTGATCCTACTGTAAAGCTCTATGGGGTGATGTACGCAGACGTACCTCGTCTCACCCTCCGTGTGTCTCAGCAAGCATATGATAAGCTACGCGCAAAGCGTGACGCCGCTTTGGAGACTGGTGTGCTACTGACAGAAGATACCGACATGGTAGAAGCCCAGCTGGTAGACGGAGATCAGTCCATGCCTGCTCAGATACGACTCAAAGGTGACTGGGTCGATCACCTCTATGATGATACTTGGTCATGGCGTGTAGAGCTCCTGGATGATATGACTTGGAGTCGTATGCATAAATTTTCTCTGCAGCATCCATCTACGCGCAATTACCTGTCTGAGTGGCTACTTCATCAAGTCCTAGATGATCAAGATATACTGCATCTGCAGTACCACTTTGTACAGCTCACCCTGGAGATAGGCGATGGCTTGAGTAAGAATAAAAAATATCTCGGTGCCTATGCAGTGGAGGAGTTTTTTACCCGTGAACTCATGGAGTCTAATCAACGACGAGAAGGTATACTGCTCAAGCTTGATGAAGATCCCATCTGGAGACGACGAGCAGGCTTCTTAGAGCAGGGTCTGCCCTGGGGAGAGATAGAAGGAGCTCAGCAGTACGCCAGAGATGAGCTCGAGGTGCTCACATATGGTCAAGGTCAGATCAGTAAAGACTCAGCACTCATGCAGCAGCAACTCATTGCCCTTGGACTCTTGCGAGATTATATGGCGGGAGACAGGCTCATATCCGAGGTCATGGATGTCAATAGATTAGCCATGTGCAATGCCATCCTCAATCTCATGGGAGCAGATCACGCTTTGGTTCCTCACAACTATCGATTCTACTACAATCCTATTACGAGTCGTCTGGAGCCAGTGGGATTTGATGGAGATAGCGGTCGCAAGATCTCTTATCCTTACCAGTACAAGCACGCAGCGCTAGATAGTCTATATCTTGCAGCGTACGCCTCTGCGATAGAAGAAGTTACATCAGATGATTTTATCTACAAGCTGAAGCACTGGACAGGACTGACAGACCATCAGGCTATGCTGGAATCCGCCTTTCCTGACTATAAGTATGATGACGCGTACATAGATTACAACCGCAATATACTCCGCAGTCTAGTGCAGCCTTACGCGCCCCTAAGAGTGTATGTCAGCAATGAAGATGCGAGTGGCGTGGAACTGACAGTAAGTAATCATGGCAGATTACCCGTCGTACTACAATCACTACGGCATAGTGATCGCTTGATAGCTAGGTCTATGAAGCCATATTATCTGCGAGCTGGAGAAAGACAGGTCCTGCGCATGGAATATGTAGAAGATTATGAGAGGTCATTTGTAACCAAGAGCGGAAAGCTCAGCTTTGACTTACGCCAGGACGTGGACGGAATACACCTGCAGTATCAGATACCCGGGTCTCTGCAATCGAGCAAGAGTCCTATACGTCTGTGGACGGATGATACGAAGTCTCAACTGGATGAGACGAGAACCTTTAAGCTTCAGAGCACAGTCTCCGATTTTCCTTTTTTGCAGGTGGATCAGCAAAAGCGCGTGATCACCTGCGCACCGTCTCACTATCAGGTATCCGATATGATGGTCATCCCTCCTGATTACACCTTTGTGGTACCTGCTGGTACGAGCTTTGAGATGACCACTAATAGTGCTTATATATTCTCTCATTCGCCTCTGGACTGGCGCGGCACTTCTACGCAGCCTATACGAGTCTACACTGCTGGTGTGCGTGGTAGAGGGGTAATGGTCAGTGAAGCTGCTGACACATCTTATTTGTCCTATGTGAAGTTTGAGCAAATACGCAATCCCGCACTGTCAGCATGGTCTGTAAGCGGCGCGGTCAATTTCTATGAGTCGGATGTGGTACTGGATCACTGTATCTGGGATCGCACGCGGTGCGAGGATGCGCTCAATGTCATACGATCAAATTTTTCCTTGGAAGACTGTCTATTTCTCGAGGTGCAGTCGGATGCATTTGACGGAGACTTTGTCCAGGGGGCTATCAGGCGATGCAGATTTGAAGTACCTGGAAACGATGCTATAGATATATCAGGATCCGAGATCACTGTGAGCGATACGGAGATCACTGGAGCTGGTGACAAAGCACTGAGTGCGGGAGAAGACAGTAAGATGAGCGCAGAGCGTATCCTCATATCAGACTGTGAAATCGGTGTGGCTTCCAAGGACCTGAGCCATATAGATATAAGTGAGCTTTCGCTCAAAAATCTCCCACTCGGCTTCACGGCCTTCAGGAAAAAAGCTAGCTATGGTCCAGCGAGTATCACCGCTGTCAATGTCCAGAGCGAAAAAATTCAGACAATGCACTTGATAGAGGAAGGATCACGACTACGACTGGATGGTACTCTGGCCGAGACACAGAGTAGAGTCAAGGATCAGATGTATGGTGTCATCTACGGTAAGAAAAGCCAATGACTGCTAGCCTAGAGAAGAAGCTCCCCGAGTACCGCTATGAGCGCAAATATGTTCTCTCGGAAGCGAGCCTGCAGGAGCTCCTGCTTAGGATAAGATTGCATCCGCTGTTTTTCAGAAAGCCATATCCAGACAGACGAGTCAATAATGTCTACTACGACACGCTCATGCTCGCTGCTCGGGATGCCAATGTGCAAGGCCTAGGAAAGCGGCAGAAGACGCGTGTCCGCTGGTATGGACACAGCTGGAATGTCTGGAACCAAGCGATCCTGGAGATGAAAATCAAAGAGGGCAGTGTAGGCACAAAGCGACATCATGACATAGGCACACTGATGGTGACTAGTGGCGATGGTCAATTGCACTACAGCGCATCAACTGATGCGGAAAGGAGTAATCTACAACTACTCACACATCTCAGCCCAAGTCTCATGAATAGTTACCTGAGACAATACTTTCTCTCTTCTGATGGTGACTATCGCATCACCATCGACACGGAGCAGAGATTTTGGCGAGGGGACCGATATGGTGTGTCAGCGAGTCAGTCTGCAACTACCCGCGATGTAGTCATGGAAATCAAGTACGATAAGAAGAATGATAGTCGACTGGGTGGACTGATGGCGCATTTGCCCGTAAGGGCTCACAAAAACTCAAAGTACGTCAACGGCCTAGCACTCACTCGACACTAGCAAGCAGATTATATCACTAGCATGAGCTGAGTCATGTGTCGTCTGCCTACGCGGAGTCGACAATAGTAATTTCCCGCTGGAAATCTGTGACAATCATGGCTGTAAGTAGATAGTCCAGCGTCTACACGACCTGAGATCAGCGTGGCTAATTCCTTGCCCACAGAGTCATATATCCTGAGATCTACCTCTGCAGATTCCCTCAACTCTAGATCAATGTAGGCAGTGCCACGTACTGGCTGAGGACGGATGACCATATCCACGAGCTGATCTACAGCTGTAGGATCAGATGTGCTTGTGGTCATGAGACAGTTCTGATCCAGCAGCGGCAACTTGATGAATTCTGGATGCAATATTTCCCGTACTTCTGCCTCTTCCACATCAAACCAATCTACTAAGACTGACCCATATATATCCCTGAAATCATACTGCATCGCTACACCATCCTGAGGATCGACTAGCTCTGGAATCTCCGCATTGTGACCGAGGATCGCTGGGTCCACGCAGTTGCCAAATAAGAAGAGAGGAGCTGCTGTACCGTGATCAGTACCAAAGCTATCATTCTGTGCGATCTGCCGACCAAATTCACTGAAGGTCATGCCAAGTACTCGGTCTTGTAAGCCTTGATTCTGTATATCTGTCTGAAAGCTGAAGACGGCTTCACTCACGGTCTGCAGCAGATCTGCGTGCATACCCGCATTGGAATCATTTTCATTGACTTGACCAGCATGTGTGTCAAATCCGCCTAGACTTACCACATATACTCGTGTCTGCAGGCCTCCGCTTATGAGCTGCGCAACTGTCTTGAGAGACTGCGCTAGTGGATTGTCTTCGTTGTAGCTGACGCTGGTGGTGCCTGCGTCTGCGGCATTGGTGATTTGCTCTGCATACGCATTGGTCTGACGGATGGCCTCTCTGAGAAACATAAGCTCATCGCCGTAGGGTGTGTCAGGCAGACTTCCTGTAGCTCCTTCGCTGATAGGATTGAGAGAATCTACATCTGATATAGCCATGGAGAAGTTGCCTGTGATACCCTGGCATGTGGCGGATACGAGGCTACCCACTGTAATCGCAAAGGGATCAGGGCAATCAGCATTAGGATATCCAGTGGGAAACTCGGGATGGCGATTTTGGAAGTATCTTCCCAGCCATCCGTCGATCCATACTTCGGTAGCAGGACTACCACTAGTCCATATATCTGTACTGCGGAAGTGTGATCGATTCTGATTAGGATATGCTACACCTTGCACGATCTTCAGCTGTTGCTGCGTGTACAATTCATGCATAGACTCCATAGAGCCGTGCATCGCCAGATCCTGATCTATGTTGATGACAGAGTTCTCTGGCACCATGATATCTGTACGGACTGCCTGCAGGCGGTCATACATATCCATGGGAATGATGGTATTGAGGCCATCGTTTCCTCCCGTAAGCTGTATGAGCACCAGTATCCTATCTGAGTCGCCATCTATCGTAGAGAATAGTCGACTCTTCGCTAGGGTAGACAGCGATAGTCCATTGAGCAATACTGGTGTGCTTAGTCCAGATACACGTAGAAAGTCTCTTCTTTTCATAGTAGTCGCTAGGTGGGATGATTAACTGAGGTGATACTCTGGATGAAGCATGAGTGTCCTGAAGAATAAGCGGAGCTTAGTATGGACAGCATTTCGTAGGCCCTCATCTGATGGATTGCCTAGATACTCACCATATTCCACTGTCCACTCAAAGTCAGGCAAGCCTGGTAGAAGCGCACTTTTCAAGAATGTCTCTTGCTCTTCTGTGAATTCTTTAGGGCAATGCAGAGATATGGCTTCTCGGATGAGATCGTTGGGATCTGTAGGATTGTCATATGCCGAGATGTGATCGAGGAAGTCGATCTGTATATTGAGTCCCATTACCCTGAAGCCTACAAGTGTCATCAAGTCAGTGTACTGGATGCGCATGGGAAGTGTGACACCATTGGTCCATAGCCTGTAGTAGCCAGGCGCCTGATAGTAGGCGGACCATCCAGCTACATTTGGCGGCTGGAAGAGCTGCTGCTGTATCGTAGAGGTAAACTGGTATATGCGGAACCATGTATTGTACTCTTGGACCACAGTACCGCTGATGGGTACGCTGAGCTGGGTCAGCAGATTATTGACAAAGTCGATAGGACTCTTGATCATGCATCCGCAGTTGAGCGGATCGTAGAAGTGCTCGCTTTGAAGTAAGATTCTGAGTACAGCTTCGATCTCATAGTCAGCAGCTACTAGAGCATCTGCTAGTGGCTCTATCACTTGCATTTCCTCTACATCGGTGATCTCGTAATAGACGAACCATCGATAGAGCTTCCTGCAGATAAATCGTGCGCACTCTTTCTTACCAAATATGATATCTATGGCGTGAGCATACTCTAGCTCGTTCATATTCTCTATAGTGACAAAATCAAATCTGTGCGATAGAGTCTTGGGTTCCTGATCATGTAGATTCCTTCTGAAGGCGGATCCTACTTCTAGATTTTCATTTTCTGTCAAGTATCCGAGATCTCTCCATCCTGTGAGGACTCTAGCGAGTTCTCGGACGTCATCCTCTGTATAGTGGGTGTAGTCGCCTTCTCCCACTTGAGGGCCTTTACCTATAGAAAATAGCTCCAGGAGCTCTCGTGCGTAGTTCTCATTGGGTGATCCTGCTTGATTGGATCGACCATTGAGATATCTGAGCATCATGGGATCTATGGTGATGAGCTTACACAGCTCTCGGAAATTGCCAAAGCAATTATCCCTGAGGGTCTTGAGGTAGGTGTACTGATAGCGAGCATCTATGACGACGAGGTCCTCCACGGCAAAGTGATTGTGCCAGAAGAGGGTCATCTTTTCTCTCAGATTAAACTCACCACTGAGTAAGCGACCAGTGTGCCACGCCCTCATAGATCTTCGACGTGCGTTGTACTGCTGATTATTGCCACGCACGACTGGAGCATCTACCCAGGTTTCTCCTATGCTCACACTTACATCAAGCTCTGAGTATGCTAATGGTGGAGATGGTGCCGGAAGTGCTTCCAGAAGTTTATCGACGGTCCATGCCATACCATTTGCCACAGACTGCTGGATCATCTCTCGCGTGGCGCCAAAGGTGGTCCGCTGTAGCAGATGCTTGGCCTGCGCCGCAGTCCACTCACCTGTATATGTCGCTGTGCCTGTATCAGGCGGTGGTCTCATACTCACGGCCTCTGCTGGGCTCTCTATCTGTGAGTAGTCAATCTGTGCGATGACTTCCTCATGAGTGAGTGTTCCTTCTAGGAGCTGTTTGACTAGGTCTTGCTTCATAGTTCTCGGTGCTATGTGTAGTCCGCCCTGGATGATGCCTTGGGCTTTGATATAGTGATTAGATGCAGAGCAGTGATAGAGGTTTAATTGAGGTCTACCAATATTGTCCGACAGTCTTACTTGGGTTATTTGCTAAGCGATATCGGAATTCTTATGACAGCCGCTCAGAGGTTTTTGGCCGAAAGGCCGCTGAAAGCCACCACATTAACTCTTGGAACTCTGCTAGTACAGAGAGACCAAGAAGTCCGTAAATCTTCTTTTAAAACTGCGATACTGGTGCGTAGCAGCTCGTAGGATAAAGGTCAAATATACGTGGAGCTCTACATATAATGGCAGCAAAGTGCGAGTAGCTGAAGCTACGACCACTGCAGGACATAATTGAGCTGGTGAGAAAAAGGTATGAAGGGCCTATTTCTTCACTCTGATCGTGGTATTCTCTCTGATCCAGCAGCCTACGTAGTAGGTGTCTCCTTCATTGAGCAGGCGCTCAAATATGTCGCCTCGAGTAGGCATGTACTGGGCGTATCTCGCGATGTTTTGGCGAGCTTCCTCGGCTACGCTAGGATCTATGCGCTTGGCATAGTTCCACTTATCTATGGCCACCCATACCACGACCTGACTGTCAAATCCACGACCTGGTCCGCACAGAGGACCGCTGGATGCGTAGAGTTTTCCTATCAAGATGTAAGGCTCACCCCAGCCTTCCCGGTAGCTTGCGGCTTCCAGAGCATACTTCCGTGCAGAGGGGAAGTCCTTTAAGTGTGCATAGTAGATCTTGGCTGCGAGAAAGGTGTAACGAGATTTTTTTTCTAGGTCATCTGTCTCAGAGGCTGCCTGCAAGAATGATGCTATAGCCTCCTGATAGGAACCACCCTGAAGCTGGTCATACGCGAGACTAAGAGTGGCATTAGTTGTACGGCAATTTTCTTTGAGAGTAGTAAGCAGTCGCTGTACGTCTGCATCGCTCTCCTCACATCCAGCGTAATTGAGTCTGCCGAGCATACTCCTTGCCAGATCGCAGTCAGTAGGATTGGCTTCCCACTCTGCTAGATACTTCTCCTTGAAGTAAGTGCAGTCATAGAAACCCTTGATAGCCTCTAAGCTTTCCAGCCTTCCTGGTGCGTAGCTATTGACGATATTCCATGCATCGCACTCGGCGTCTTTGCAGTTCTGTAGATTGTAATTGATGGCCTCTGATATGGCGCGCTGAGCTGCTTGCGCTCGCTCCAGAGATAGCTGCTCTGTGAGAAACAGCTCTGTCATGAGTCCCGTGTAGGGATTGACCACAAAGGCTGGAACCTCATTACCGCTATCTTTCATCTCTTGCTCAAAGAGAGCAAGTATCTCTAGGTCTGTGGTGTAATCTCTATACTTGTAGTAGTAGTCAAATGCCTTTCGCCCTGTGATATGGCTGTCTGTATAGCACTCGCCCATATGATCATACAGATCCATGACTTGGTCTATCGCTGCACGCTTATCGCCGTCTGCGGATGCACTTGTAAATTGCTGATGGAAAAACGTGATTCCATCCTCATAGACAGCCTTGCGCTGACCGTCTGCTGCTGGAGCAATCTCATAGACTTTCTGCCAGTAGGGAAATGCGGAGGTGGTATCATTATTCTTGAGGAAATCACGGTAGATGATGTAGTTATCTATGGCTTGCTCTCCCATCTTGCTATCGGCAAACTTGGCACAGCGATCATCGCTGGTCATGGGCTTCTCAGTCGTCACTGTCGTCGTAGTACTGGTGGTCTCTGAGGTGGTAGTAGGAGTGCAAGCATGCAGTACTATGAGGAGTGAGCAGCATAAGGTAAGGAGAGATCGCATAGCAGTAGGGATAGTGATAGTCATAAAAGTAAAGAAGGTCTCAGTATATGTACTGAGACCTTCTATTCATCTTGTATTGTTCGGTATATGGCTTGTCTACTTACCCTTGACAGTGACTGTCTCTGAGACCCAGCATCCCGTGGATACTCTATCGCCTTCCTTGACATCGCTTCTCATGAAGATATCTTCGCTTGGAGGAAGATAGCCAGAGTATTTATTGATCTTCTTCTGAGCATCCTCTGCGACAGATGGATCCTTAGCCTTGGCTGACCTCCACTTGTCTATAGCGGCTATCACTACCAGGCCTCTGCTGTAGGCGTCATCTCCGCAGCTATTGGAACTCTTAGCGTACATATCTCCTATGAGCATGAGAGGATCTCCCCAGTCTGGTCTGAGCTCAAGGGCTGCTAGGGCAGATCTACGAGCGTCGCTATACTTATTCATCTTCCTGAATTGGATACTCGCTAGGGAATAGTGATAGGAAGCTTGCTTCTCTGGATCAGTCTCTTGAGCGAGAGCTTTCTGATAGTTGCTCACGGCTCCAGGGTAGTCGCCTTCTTTGTACAGACGATTAGCTAGCACACCAGGATTGTCTCTTTCAAACTGTGCTTGTATCTCAGCATTCTTAGTAGCTGCTAGCTTCTCGTACTTGGACTTGATCTCGGCGACCAGCGGATCGCTGTCTTCGCATCCTCGCTTGACGAGCGTGGCGTAGATGACCTTGAGATTTTCTAAGTCTTCTGGATTTTCTCTGTAGGTGGGCTCGTACTTAGCCTTAAAGTATGCACAGTCAAATATGTCAGCTTCAATGGGTGCCCACTTAGCATTCATGGATGCTTTCGCTTGCGCAAATGTCTCACCGAATTTTTGATTGTTCTCGATATTGTAATCAGCGAGGTCATTGAGCTCTTGGTGAATACGGCGTGCTTCTTCTGCATCGACCTTTCCTCTCTGAAACTGATTGACTACGACGTAGGTGTAGGGATCCATGACGCTATATTCGCTAGTATTGCCTGCAAGCTCTAGGGCTCTCTGGAACACGGCATAGCTCTCGCTGAGAGGAGACTGTAGCTCGTATACCATGGCATATCCATATCTCCCGAGTAGTCTTCCAGCACGCTCTTTTCCACAGTTGTCACCTGTACACTTAGGCACGCTGATGGCTCCTGAGATGTAGCACTCAGCTGCTTGATTGTAAAGCTTATCGATCATCTTAGCGTACTCGGCTTTATTGTCAGGATCTTTCTTTACCTTGTCCAGATATAGCGTAGCACCATCTGTATAGTGAAAAGCGCGTCTGCCATCTGCTGCGGGAGCGATCTCATAGGCTTTCTGCCAGTTTTCAAAAGCGAGCTCCATGTCGCCATCTTTCAGAGCTTGCCTATAGATGGTATGAGCATTTTCTGCTTGCTCCTTCATCGGATTATCAAGCCAGGTCTCACACTGTGCCCAGCTGATCTGAGTGGAGAGTAGCAGGGCTGCTGTGAGGGTAAGGATTCGTGTAGGATTTATCATTTTCATAGTTAGTCGTATTTTCTTTTCAAGAACCACTTATTATCGTTAAAGGTCATCCCGAGATTGAGTCGAAGAAAGCGATCAGTGATGACTCGGCTATCTATCGCTCCATACTCCAGACCTACCTGGAAATGCGATATCTGGCGGGTGTACACTACTGGAATTTCAAAGCCCGCAGTGATACCCCAGTACTCTAGCTGTGCTCCATCGAGACTTCTAGGGTCCCTGCCTCGGTAATATCCAGCCTGGTAGCCTATACGATTCCAGAAGGATAAAACGTCAGATGGGTCAGGTCTCCAAGTGACTCCGACAGACATCCTGTAAGAATCATTGAGGACCTGTGGGTCCGCTTCATTGATAAACTCAGACCATTGTCCGAGGGAGTATTCAGCTCCGATATGTAAACGGCGACCATTTATATAAGAAATCCCGAAGCGCGTCTCTGAGGGTAGTTTTCCGAAAAATTTAACGTCTTGACTGAATCTTGCTGTGTCTACTTGATTGACTCCTGCACGCCCTGTGCGATCGAAGTTGAAATTTTTGGACGTAAAGTCCGTCGATAAATTCCCAGATACACCTAGTACAAGGCGCTTCTGAGCCGTACGCCACTCATCTGGACTATCATCCTCACTAGTAGAGATGCGCTTGCTAAGTGGTATGGTGTACATCGCTCCATAGCCCATGACAAAACCGCCTAGCTGCGACTTGCTCTGCTTGATGGTGATGAGTGATCTCACATTGTCATCAGGTAAGGAGATAAACTGGCTACGCTGTAGCGTCCCAAAGAAGTATCCTGCATTCACGCCTATGGCGATATTTTTATAGTGGATCCCACCGCTCCACTGCAGCTTGTAGGTGCCACCTTGTCGAACGATGTCCTGCTGGATATCACCTACGATAGGATCTGTGGTGGTAATCCGCGTGCTCTGTGCGGTGCGCGTATATGGCAGTAGGCTGATACCCATACCCACGCCCAGGGACTGCTCCTTGCGTTCTTCGAGAAGATTGATGCTGTTCCTCAAGGGCATGCCCAAGCCGAGATATCTGATATTACCATTCCATACTATAGCATCCTCAGAGGGAGCATCAGGAGATCCGATCGTACGCAGTCTTGATCTCTCCGCATAAGCTGCTACCTGGAAGGAAGTACTCTTGAGATAGGCAAGGCTAGCAGGATTGGTGCTGCTCCACTGATAGGGATCTTGAAACGCCGCGGAGACGCCACCCATATTACCGCTGTAGAGATAGTTCTGATCTAGAAAGTTTCCTATGCCTAGACTGGCAAAGGGCGAGTTGTCATTGGGCGGTTCGGGATCCTGAGCCGACAGTGATGACAAACAGAGCAGCAGCAATAGGGCGAGGCTATAGCGTCCGCAGATGGTGCAAGAGGTAGTTGAGACCATAGGGTAGTAAAAAAGGGTGGACAAATATCTCTCTTTTCAGTTTCTGAGCAAAGGTCTCTGCACCACCACCAGTAAATAGTACGGTGATATGTTGATCAAATTGATTCTCTAAACGGCGTAGGAAGCCATCTATTTCATAAGCTAGGCCATCTATCGCCCCATGCAGCATAGCGTCTTGCGTACTCTTACCGAGGAGATCGCTCGTGGGTGCTATCTCCAGGAGTGGTAGACCATCGGTAAAGTGATGCATGGCGCGTAGTCGGAGATCTACTCCTGGACTGATATTGCCACCGAGATACTGGCCATCTGCTGTGAGATAGTCCAGTGTGACGCAAGTGCCTATATCTGCTACACACACAGCTGTGTGAGGATAGAGCGCTTGGGCGCCCAGCATAGCAGCGAGGCGGTCTTTGCCGAGTGTGGCGGGCGTGTGATAATGATTAGTGAATGGTAAGGAGGTATACTCGTCCAGCACTACGAAGGTCTCTGACGCATGGTGAAATCTCTCAAAATCTGTGTAGTCGCTGACATTGGATATAGCTATACCGTCCAATTGATCGACCAGTAGGGATGATCCCCACTGATCTGTGTCGTGCTCATAGATATGGTGCTCCTGGAGTACATCATCTTGGTAGATAGCGGCCTTCACGCGCGTATTACCTATATCTATACAGAGATTTCTCACTAGGAGCTACTAGTGTTTAAAGTGTCTGGTGCCAGTAAGGTACATGGCCATCTCATGCTTATCGCAGTATTCTATGCTATCACGATCTCTGATGGATCCTCCTGGCTGTATCACTGCTCGGATACCAGCCTTGTGAGCTATCTCGACGCAGTCTGCAAAGGGAAAGAAGGCATCACTAGCCATCACCGCTCCTTTACATTTAAAACCAAATCCTTTGGCTTTTTGTATGGCCTGCTTCAGAGCATCTACTCGAGATGTCTGACCACAGCCCATGCCTATAAGCTGCTTATGCTTGACGAGTGCTATGGTATTGGACTTGAGATGCTTAGCACAGATACTCGCAAAGAGTAGGTCATCAAGTTCTCTCTTTTTAGCCTTGGCTCTGGTCGCTAGAGTGATGCCCTCTTTGGTCTCGACTTTTTGATCATACTTCTGTACGATCACACCATTGAGGATCTGCTTATAGCTGGTGCTCGCCATCTTATGCTCGTGCAGATGTAGGATGATCCGATTTTTCTTAGTCTTGAGGACATCTAGAGCGTCATCATCGTAGTCAGGAGCTATGACTACCTCAAAGAAGATCTTATTCATCGCCTGAGCGGTAGCGAGGTCTACTGGCTTATTCACGATAAATATGCCACCGAATGCAGACACTGGATCTCCTGCTAGCGCATCCTTCCATGCTGTCACCAGATCATCGCGCTGAGCCACTCCACAGCTATTAGTATGCTTGAGAATGGCCGCTGTAGGATCATCCTGCCAAAACTCTGCCATGAGACGTATAGCGGCATCGATGTCTACCAGATTATTATAGGATATGGCTTTGCCGTGCAGCTGCGTCATGATCTCCGACATATCCCCGTAGAAACTAGCTTCCTGATGAGGATTTTCGCCATAGCGGAGCTCAGTGCGACCAGCTACACCTAGGCGAAATTCTTCGCGATCACCTATCTGTGAGTCGAGATAGTCTATGATCGCTAGGTCCTGTCTCGTGGACTCTAAAAATGCTTTGCGTGCATAGGACAAGCGCTGATCTGAGCTGGTCTCCGCACCGCTCTGGAGCAGTGTCTCTAGATCTCTATACTGACTTTGAGAGCTGATGACGAGCACGCTCTCGTAGTTCTTAGCGGCTGCTCGTATGAGCGATATACCGCCTATATCTATCTTTTCGATAATTTGCTGATGATCTGCAGACTCAGCAACCGTCTTTACAAACGGATACAGATCCACGATGACAAGATCAATAGGTACGATCTGGTGCTCTGTGAGTTGCTCGAGATGGTCTTCTGTCCTGCGAGCCAAGATTCCACCAAATACACCGGGATGCAATGTCTTGACTCTGCCATCTAATATGGAAGGATAGCCTGTGATATCTTCTACTGCCTGGACGGTATGTCCCTGAGACTCTATATATCTCTGTGTGCCTCCAGTGCTGAGTATATTGATATCATGCTGCTTGAGCAAGGAGAGTATGCGATCTAGCCCGTCTTTGTGGTAGACGGAGATGAGGGCATTCTTGATTTTCATAAGTAGGTCGATTCAGTCTGAGGTGAGCAAAGGTACTACTGTGGTAGATCAGGTGCAGTGACCTGCAAATGCCTCAATCGCCATAGCCTATCGCATATATTTGTAGCTGCTTCTATGATAAATTTTGAGAAAACTACATTGTCTAATGGCCTAGAGGTCATAGTCCACACTGACATGAATAGTCAGATGTGTGCTGTGAATGTGCTGTATAAAGTAGGAGCGCGAGATGAAGACCCAGAAAAGACTGGATTTGCACACTTATTTGAGCACTTGATGTTTGGTGGGTCTGATAATGCTCCTGACTTTGACGGACCGCTGCAGATGGCAGGTGGTGATAATAATGCCTTTACTAATTCTGATATTACCAACTTCTACGATATACTTCCTGTAGACAATCTCGAGACGGCACTGTGGCTAGAGGCAGATCGTATGGCTCATCTGACGATATCTAGGGATACACTAGAAATACAGAGAAAAGTAGTGCTGGAAGAATTTAGTGAGACATGTCTCAATCCACCTTTTGGCAAAGTATGGCATCATATCTGCGAGATGGCTTATGAGAAGCATCCGTACAGATGGCCAGTGATCGGTAGCACACCTGACCATATAGAGCGAGCTAGTCTAGAGGATGTCAAAGATTTCTTTACTAAGTGGTATGGACCTAATAATGCCATCATCACTATCAGCGGTGGTGTGAAAGCTGATCGCGCTATTGCACTCGTAGAAAAGTATTTTGGGGGAATAGACAAGAGATCATTTGAGCGAAAGCTCTATCCCCAAGAAAGTAATCAGCGAGGTAAAAAAACCCACCACGATCGTGGTCAAGCGCCTATAGATTGTCTCTACATGGCTTGGCGCGGGAGTGACCGACTATCAGAAGACTATTACGCGATGGATCTACTCAGTGACGTGCTGAGTGGCGGTCGCAGCGCTCGGTTTTTTGAAAATCTCGTGCTGGATAAGCAGCTATTTGCGAGTATCGATGCATACATATCTGGTACAGCGGATCCAGGATTATTTATTGTAGAAGGGAAGCCCAATGAAGGTGTGAGCTTGGAAACTGCCGAGGCTGCCATCAAAGCTGAACTGGATCAAATCATCCAGGAGGGAATAGATGCGAGCGAACTGGAGCTGCAGATTAATAAGGCGGAAAGCCAGATGAAATTCTCTGAAGTAAATAATTTGCATAAAGCGATGAGCCTCGCTTATCACGAAGCCCTTGGGGATGCTGCTATGTTGCAGACAGAAATGGACAGATATAGAGCCGTCACACCCGATAAAGTACAGTCACTTGCACAGCAAATGCTCACAGAGGAGCAGTGCTGCGCACTCTATTACCATAAATCATGATAGACGAATTAAAATCAATAGCTCGCCAAGCCGGCGCGGCCATACTCGACATATACGAGACCGCGGATTTTGGTGTAGAGGTGAAGTCTGATGACAGTCCTCTCACTCGTGCTGATCAAGCAAGTAACCGTGTCATCTGCAAAGGACTAGAGCAGCTAAGCGATCAATATCCTATACTATCAGAAGAAAATAAGATGATCGACTATGATGATCGTAAAGATTATCATAGATACTGGTGTGTAGACCCTCTGGATGGAACCAAGGAATTTATCAAAAAAAATGGCGAATTCACGGTGAATATCGCATTGATAGAAAAGGGCAGATCTGTGCTGGGCGTCGTTTACATCCCTGTCACAGATGAGATGTACTGGGCGGAGAAAGGTAGCGGAGCCCACAAGCAGGTGGGTGATGCCGCGCCTGTGCAGATCCATACCGCTACGTATAGCGAGTCTGATAGCGGTCTGGTGCTAGTATGCTCTCGTAGTCATCTCAATGATGCGACTGCGGCATTTCTAAAGCGATATGACAAGCCTCAGACGCTGAGTCGCGGGAGTAGTCTGAAATTCCTGAGTATCGCCGAGGGTGAGGCTCACATCTATCCACGCCTGGCTCCGACGATGGAGTGGGACACCGCTGCAGCGCAGATCATCCTAGAAGAGGCAGGTGGCTCTGTGACACAATACGGCAAGGACGAGCCAGTGGTCTACAATAAGGCAGATCTGCTCAATCCGCATTTTGTAGCGCGAGGCTAAATCAAGCATTATTTAAGCCAAGCCTCAGCTAAAGTCGCGGGACTGCGGGATGGCAAGCAGGTGTACACCACCAGAAGTAGGGATCGTAAAATCAATAATTTCAATAATTTTTGAAAATACTGGAAACCTTGTGAGGTGACTAAGCGTTCAGCGTGTATAATCATCATCGATCACTATGAACTACGACGAGACACGAGAGGAATTTATCCAAGTATGGGGTAGCCTGGCATCCAGCTGGGGTGTAAGTAAGACGATGGCCAGCATACACGCCTATCTGCTGAGCAGTGCAGAGCCCAAGACTACAGATGACATCATGAGCGATCTACAGATCAGCCGAGGAAATGCCAATATGAATGTAAGGGCACTCGTGGACTGGGGACTGGTGCGCAAAGTAAGTATAGCTGGTGAGCGGATGGATCACTATGAGGCTGATAAGGATGTCCACTCTTTTGCTCCCAAGATTGCTCGAGAGCGCAGGAAGCGTGAGCTTGAGCCGATCATAGAGCAATTGAAATCTCTCCGCAAGGTAGAGGGCCGTACTGCTGAGGCTAAAGAACTAAAGAAAACTCTGGGTGGCATATACGATTTCGCCATGCTTGGCGATCAGTTTCTCCGCCGATATATACAGGGCGAGAAAGGATGGCTCACGCGAACCCTCAGCAAGCTGCTCAAGTAATTGTATTTCTTGACTATTAAATTATCTATCCGATGAAGCGGCGAGTTTACATAAATCGAGGACTGATCGCAGGGACAATGATGAGTCTCATAGGCGTAAGTGTGGTGGCCGTGATGCTAGGCCAGAATTATCACATCTTTGACCTACCTGGATTGGCTATGCATCTTGTTTTTTTCACTCTATCCATCTTGTGTCATACCACCCTGCTGCGTCATAGTCTTGACAGGCCACGGTTTCTCTGGTGGCGTATCATCGGCTGCTCATACGGTCTCGCGCTCTTACTAGGCTTATTGTGGATTATCATGACGACTCTTACTGATTACCTAGTATCAGATGACTCAGTATCAATAATTGACATGTTGCAATCATGGATATCATGGTGCGTAGTCGCCTCATTTGTGGCTATTCCACTCAGCTTGCTCTTTGGAACGTACTATTATTATTTACTCCATAAATGGCGTGATCTCTACTTCACTGTCCATGAGGATATGCTTATAACTGGTCCAGTATAAACATTTAAATTTCCAAGTTGGCATTACACCATGATACTACTTTCATATATCATTTACTTTCTTATCAGTGGAATTATCACACTCTATGTAGGCTATCTCTGCTATGATCACGGAGCGGTGTATCTACGCCATTTATTGGATGATCCTGTTGCCGTCTCTGTAATTAATAGGGCGCTCCTCATGGGATATTACTTAATCAATCTCGGTGCCATATCCCTATCGATTATGGCCTGGCCCTCATCGCTCACGCTGCATGAGATGATAGATCTTCTCGCGGTGAGATGTGGTGGAGTCATATTGCTACTAGGCGTGATGCACTTCTGCAACTTAGCTATACTGATAGGGTATAGCCAGCGACAGCGACAATCCATTTCTTCTCATCTATAAATTTAGCTATCATGACAGATTTTGTTACCATCGCTTACGCCATTTATATTCCGCTGACCATCGTGCTTACATTTTATGTAGCGAAGGTGCTTTTTCAGAATGGCAGAGTATTTATGCTTGAGATTTTTCGTGGAGATGCCGAGGCAGCTCATGCGACCAATCGATTATTTCGCATTGGATTTTATTTACTCAATGTTGGCTTTGCGTTTTTAATAATGACTATTTCGTCTTATCGAGTCAAGGCATTGCAAGATGTCTTTGAAGTGCTCAGTAATAAACTAGGCGGATTTAGCATTTATCTCGGCATTACATTGTTTTTCATACTGTTTGCGATGTTGCGCGGTCGTAGACACGCACGTCGTTCTACTCTTCCTCAGATTGCCACGACTGAGTCATAAAGCTGTGCTACTATGAGTAAAGCCCTAGATAGCACTGCGATCTAGGGCTTATTATTTTCTCGTTTCTGATCTATCGGTCAGCTGAAGTGCGCTATGATTTTATCAGCTGCTAGTAGAGCTATTTTTTCTTGAGCTTCGGCAGTGCTGGCACCGATGTGTGGTGTGAGGGATATATCAGGATGCGATAGTATGGCCTGACTGGGAGTAGGCTCATTGTCATAGACATCTAGTCCCGCAGCGCGTACGTGACCAGACGCTAGAGCAGAGAGTAGAGCAGATTCGTCTATGACACCGCCCCTTGCGGTATTGATGAGGACCACGCCAGGTTTCATCTGCGCTATTTCGTCAGCACCTAGAAGTGCTTTTCCCACGGATGGGACATGTACACTGATGATATCGGATTCTGCCAATAACTGATCCATTTCAAAGATGGGTATCTGAATGACAGGATTACCTTCAGCCTCAGTGGGTATAGCTATATTTCTTGGTTGTTTCATGAGATCGTAAGCGAGCACATTCATACCCATCGCGAGACATATCCTAGCTAGTTCTTGCCCTATACGACCAAATCCGATGATACCTATCGTCTTGCCTTCTAGCTCAAATCCTGACGAATAAGCTTTCTTTAATTTCTTGAAATCTACCGCGCCACTTGTAGGCATATGCAAGTGTGATTGATGAAGTCCTCTCGAAAGACTCAGAAGATGTGCCATGGCTAGCTCGGCTACTGATCTACTGCTTGCTTCTGGAGTATTAGTGACGTGTACGCCCAGAGTGCGACCATATTCTACATCTATATTGTCCATACCTACTCCAGCGCGAACCACCATCTTGAGATTGGGCGCCAGATCAAAGTGCTCTTTTCGGACTTTGGTGGCTGAGCGAACTATGATGGCATCCCACTCATTGAGATGATCACTGATGCTGTCCATAGGGATATGATCTGTCTGGACTGTATGTCCTGCTGCTTCGAGTTTTAGTTTTCCGCTAGGGTGTATGCCATCGTTGGCGAGGATTCGAGCCATGGTGTTGCTTTAATTTATTTCATTTATTGGTTGCAATGTCTTGCAAAGATGTGCTGCATAGACTAACTGTACACAGCAGAAATACATCAAGGTTTAGATGAGGGGTAATTTTTGCTCGGATAAGCTGTCAATTTCTCATATAGATGTAGTGAGGTGAGCAAGCGCAAGTGGCTACTTACTGGATGCCCTAGCTCATGTATCTGCGTATCACGGCAATCATTTTCTGAGGGGGTACTGGTCTGCCTTGGTGATCTCGCAGAAGATCTACAAAGTCACGCGCCATCAGCTCATTCAAGCCCAACTTGAGAGCGTGCTCATAAAGCTTATTTTCTTCTGCTGTGGATACATTCCCATCTATCTTAGATAGAAACAGTAAGTAATAAAAGCAAGCCATTCGGCTGGGCTCGTCCTTGGGGACAGTCAGCTCTGAAGTGGTGGTCTCTGTTTGATGATAGTCAAGTTGCTGTGATATTTCTCTGATATATTGCCACTCGTGAGGATGTTCTAGCTGATCAGCCTTGATCAGGCTGATCATCATCTGTAGCAGATGGCGCTTATCATCAGCGCTCAAGTGAATCTGATCATGCATGCTATAAAGATAAGATAGAGCTCCTTAAGTGACTACGACTGGGATGGGCGAATGAGCTTCGTACTTAGCGCACAGCAACTGATTGCCGCAGGTATTGATATCATACCAGCCGAGCACCGCGAATTAATACCCAGATACGAAATGACCATAAAAAAAGCTTGCCTATGGGGAAGTAGGCAAGCTTTCAGTGTTGAGATTTTTAGTCTCCGTGATTTAGGTTTTTTTGAGAGGGGGTTGTATTATCGAAGGACCCATTTGGTTCCGACGCTGATACTCTGATTAGTAGTGCCTTTGCTCAGGTCAGCTTGTCCTACCCATCTATGACCTAGTCCACCACGGTAGTCCACAGTGAGCTCTACCCGTCTGAGAATAGTGACGCCTACGCCGCCCTGCAGATATCCACGCAGGTGTGTGCCTTCGTGTGCATCCACATATCCGTAGAAGGATTCACGCTCATAATCGATGACCTCATCAGTCTCGGGATTCATGATGGGATTGATATTGCGAGCAGAATAGTACATCTCTGTACCAAATCCTCTTCCTACCTGTAGGCCTGCACCACCGTATAGTCTTACGCTATTGCCTAGTTGTAGATATTTCATGAGAGCACCATCTAGGGCAATTTCGTTTCCTCTTGCGTTGATGAAGAGGCTCCTATTATTGCCTTGCCCTGTGATCATGGTATATGGTGTGCGATAGTTGACTGATTCTATACGATTAAAGATTCCTACAGCGGCGAGTCTGAGCTCCGTATTGGGCAGAGGAGTATTGAGGGTAAGCTCAAACTTGATATTCGGATTTTCGCAGACCATACTCGTGAGATCTTGCTCTTCAAAGTCAAGAGCCGCAGGATCAAAGGGTAGTGTTCCATCCGCTTGTGAAAGTAGCTGGGCGTGACCTAAGCCTCTTATCTGATCAGAGTCCTGGCCTACGAGGATACCTATTTTCTTTATGCCCCAGCCAGTGCTGCTCACTTGTGCGTGAGCCGAAATGAAACAAAGAGACAAAATCAAGGCAGTGTAGATGAGTTTTTTCATGGCTTAATAGATGAAAGGGTGAAAAAATGATGCTTGCATGATCGCGAACGATTCGTTGGTTTATCAGGTTAGACTCTGTATAGATACAGGAACGTTGGCTCCTGTGCCATTTTTTAACAAAATGCTCAGATATATGGACACTTCTTTCAAGATCATTAGGAATTATCCTTCACAAGTGCAACTCACAGTGGCCAAGAAACTACTGACCGACGCCCAGATTCCGCATATGACATCTTCGGATAGTGTCTACATGATGGTGGGTGATCAAAACTTTGGGCACAGAATCCTTGTAGCTGAGGCCGACATGGAGCGAGCACATGAGATTCTCTCAGAGATGGAGGAGAAATAAAGGTCTGCCTCCATGTATCATAGCAATGAGTACAACGCCGTCATCCAGTACTGCGAAAGCTTGAGTAATGGCGGCAATGACCTCATTACCTCACTAGAACGCACGACTGCTCTTAAGACCCTTGCGCCACAGATGATGAGCGGGGCTGTACAGGCGCGATTTTTAGAATTTCTTGTTAGCCTTCGTCAACCGTCCAGCTGCTTAGAGATCGGAACATTTACAGGATATGCCACCATACATATGGCACGGGCTCTCCCTACTGGCGCTTCCATGATAAGCTATGAGGTCAACCCTGAAGTCTTAGAGATAGCTCGTGAGTATGTAGACAGAGCAGATCTGAGCGCCCGGGTAGAACTGAGACATGCTGATGCCCTCGTGGATATTCCATCTCGTACGGAATTGTATGATTTTGTATTTATGGATGGGCACAAATCTTCCTACGCCGAGATGTATGAGATGCTCCTCCCAAAGATGACAGCTGGCGCGCTCTTGCTAGCAGATAATACGCTCTGGAGTGGTAAAGTCGCAAGGAGAAATAGAGATGCTGATACAGCGGCACTGCATGCCTTTAATCAGCACATATTCGCCGATCCGCGAGTAGAGGTGCTTTTGCTACCCCTGAGAGACGGCCTTAGTCTAATCACTAAAAAATAAAAGTCAAGATATCCACCTATGCCATGACCCCGACACTGTCACCTACCGAGAGATAAGAGCTACCTGTGGTGGTCCGAAGGAAGTATGCACCCAAGCAAATCTTGCCATCGATCTTTCTATATGATGCCAGTTGAGAAAGTATAGATAAATCCATTTCCCCTGATGATGGATCTATAGTGATGACTTTGCACCTGCCACATAGCTTGTGAGAAGTGAATCGTTCTGAACCAATGGTGATGTCTTTCCAGAGATCTTCTCCGTGCGCCTCGACCCCTTTGACTACAATATTGGGCCTAAATCGCTGCGCTGAAATTGATACACCAGTCTTTTTAGCCAGCAGGTCCAGACTCGCTTGGGAGACTAGTAAGTACTGACTGGAATCTGGAAAATTTACTTGATAATTTGGCAGAGTACGAACTGGTCGATCAGCGGGTGCTTTGACGAGAGCTACATCTCTACCAAGGCGCTCGGCGATCCATCTGCTGGCCTCTTGGTGGTATGCTGTAGCAGTGTATGGCTTAGAGAATAATTTTACTTCTGTGTCAGTACGCTGAGCGTCTGCGTGATCGATGATAAGTTCTTCATTACCGTATTGCAGTACTATCTGATCAGGACGAAGGTGGCAGCTAAAATCTACAAGTCGCGGCTCTTCTCGCAGTGTGACGGCTCTGTGATCCGTATCGATGAGCATCCATTCACGATCACCCACAGGCCCTTTATTTCCTAGTGACAGCTGATCGCTTACTCTAGTCTGTAAACTCTTTATAGGGTAGACATATAGCTTGGAGACCTTGATCATTTCAACTATGCGGAGATATTGCTCTATACATGTAGGAGTATCTAGCTCATAGCGCTATATAGAAACCACGTTGGCATCAAGATTATGCAAATCAACCAATCTTGTAGTAAACATTTTGTGTCCTCGCGGAGCGAGCAGATGCAGCCTGCCATTCTTCATGTCTGCCATGGTACTGAGGAGTTTCCATCGAGTGACGAGTCTAGAAGTGTTGTCATCTTTGACGGCAATTTCTACGTAGTGTTTTCCACCTCTCTTGCCCGTATAGCTGATGTCTGGGGTGATTTCTTTCTCTGTACTCTGACTGCTGAAAGTCACTGGGGCATCAAAGCCCTCATGCTGTGCACGAAGATTCTCTCCAGCTCTGATCTGAGCCCAGTTGATGGCTTTTTCGAAGAATTTTTCTTTTTCGCTCATGAGTTTGGTTTAGTCGTACTATTCGCTGATGGTCTTATATGTAACTGATTATCAAGGTTTTTGTTGT
This sequence comes from Saprospiraceae bacterium, assembly GCA_020630495.1. Lineage (GTDB taxonomy): Bacteria > Bacteroidota > Bacteroidia > Chitinophagales > Saprospiraceae > JAHDBH01. The sequence goes on along the minus strand of JAHDBH010000002.1, from coordinate 61,963 downwards.
CAGTCCTGTTTCAATATTCTGAGCATTGGCGAGATCTCTTGTGGTGAGATCCATCCTAGAACATCTGATTACAGCTATATTGAAAATGGATATTCTTTCAAGCCTTAAGCTTCACTTGATGGATAACTAAGGGCTCCATAAGTTGACTTTGCTATAGATACATGGAGCAAATCAGAGAGGTGATAGTTACTTTACTAGGATCATCGTCCATATCCACTAGAATAGAAAAGTACTCATCGTATCTTTCAGCCAATGAAAAGGACACTGTCGATACTACTTGGTCGCACCAGCCACATTTGGACGAAAGTCCCACTTGCCAATTGGCTGATAGACTTGACGCTCACCATACCACGGTTTATCATGGGTATGCTGCTCGCTCTGGAATTTGGCGCAAGCAAATTTGGTATGCCCTGGACGCCAGACCATAGGAAGCTAGATCTTTTTGAGATCATCTATTGGTTTCCTCAGGATGTAGCCGAGTACGGTGGGTTATTTGCAGCTTTTCCAGAGTTCTTTGCCTGGATGGCGGGATATGCTGAGGCAGTAGGCGGCATATTGCTGGCAGTAGGATTGCTTACACGCTGGCATGCGGTCTTGATCATCATCACTATGGCGGTAGCTATACTCTGTCAGAAATGGGGACAGGGCACATGGGCTATGTTGCCAGCCATGGGTTTTCTGTGGGTGGCTGTATACACTGCTGTGCTAGGCGGTGGTAGATGGAGTCTTGATTACTTGATCCATAAAGTAGTACGTAGAAATGAAGCTTAGAAACTATTGCCTATTTGCTCTACTATTACTCGGAGGTGCCTGCGTACAGGATACGCAGAAGACTACGATCACTTTTGTCTGTGATGTGAGTACTCAAGTGGACAGTACGGCACGACCAAAAATCCTAGGAAATGAACCACCTCTCGACTGGAATAAGCCTACCGAGATGAAGCCTGCATCGCAGGGCGGTGCGTACGAAGTCACTCTGACCTTTGATCTGCCATGGGATGAGCTGGAGTACAAGTACCAGCTCGGAGATCAGATAGAACTGTACAATCAACCCAATCGCCGTGCAGATCTCACCGCAGGCGATACACTTCTCATCACTGATAGATACGATCAACTATGATATCTCGTGCACTACATATACTCTATATATGTCTACTCGTCACAGCAATGACAGACCTCGCGGCGCAGCAGCAGGAACTGATAGTGGAGCCACCTTACTGGTGGGTAGGTATGGAGATGGATACGATCCAGATCATGATCCATGGTCCTCAGGTGGGTCAGCGGTCCTGGTCTATAAGCAGTGATAAGGTAGATCTCCTAGAGCAGCATAAGGCAGATTCCGATAATTATGTTTTTCTTGATGTTGCACTAGTGGCCTCAGCGCCAGGTAGTTTTGATATTTGTCCTACGGCCTCAGATGGACAGCTAGACTGCATCTCCTATGAGCTACGCGCTCGTAGAGCAGGAGCGGCAGAGATCCAAGGCTTTGATCAAAGTGATGCACTCTATCTCATCACGCCAGATAGATTTGCCAATGGGGATCCACGTAATGATGAATTTGCTGACATGGCTGATAGTCTCCATCGTGCAGAGCCCTACGGACGACATGGCGGCGATATAGCAGGTATCACAGAGCATCTCGACTATATCGGTGAGATGGGATTTACCGCCATATGGCTCAATCCTGTACTCGAAAATGATATGCCTCATGCATCCTACCACGGCTATGCTACCACAGATTACTACCGCGTAGATCCCCGATACGGGAGCAATGACGAGTACAGAGACATGGTGTCTCAAGCTAGAAATATGGGTATCAAAGTGATCATGGACCAGATAGCCAATCACTGTGGATCAGAGCACTGGTGGATGCGGGATCCACCTTTTGAGGATTGGCTCAATCATCAGACTGGTCCTTATCAGCAGACCTCACATCGCAAGGCTACTCTGCTTGACCCATATCGCTCCCAGATCGATAGGACTACTATGACGGACGGATGGTTTGTGCCTACCATGCCAGATCTCAATCAGCGCAATCCCTACATGGCGAGATATCTCATCCAAAATTCCATCTGGTGGATAGAGGACTCAGGTATCAGCGGTATCAGGCAAGATACCTATAGCTATCCTGATAGAGATTTTATGGGACGGTGGACCTGTGCTATCTACAAGGAGTATCCAGGATTTACGATTGTAGGAGAAGAGTGGACAGACGATCCATCTACTATCGCCTTTTGGATGCGCGACAATAAGATCGCTAGAGACAAGTTTGATTTTCACTCGTGCTTGAGCCATCAGATGGATTTTCCTGTGTGCATGTCTATGCATGCCGCATTGACTGAGGATGAAGGCTGGAACACAGGACTCATTCAGATCTACGAGACCCTAGCACAGGATCATCTCTATCCTCATCCAGCTGACCTCGTCATATTTCCTGATAATCATGACATGACGCGCATTTTCACGAAAGTGAACGAAGACTATACCAGCTACCAGATGGCTCTTGTCCTCACAGCGACTCTACGAGGTGTACCACAAGTCTACTACGGTACAGAGATCCTCATGTCGCATCCTGGGACAGAGAGTCATGGTGTCATACGCAGTGATTTCCCTGGTGGATGGAGGGGTGATAGTCGGGATGCCTTTTCAGGCAAAGGCCTGTCAGAGACAGAGAGTACAGCCCAAGAATGGGTCAGACAGCTGTTTACCTGGCGAAAATCACATCCCACCATACATCATGGACAGCTCATGCACTACGTGCCAAAAGACGGTGTGTATGTATACTTTAGATATGATGATGACCACACGGTGATGGTAGTGATCAATAAGAATGAAGAGCCCTACAGCCTCGATCTGAATCGATTCTCAGAGCGCCTAGCTAGCCAAGGCACGCCTGAGATTGTCATCCAGAGTGCCTCATGTACCGTAGGCGCCGATCATATGATCCTCGACGGACCTGGAGCATATATTTTGGAATACTAGCTAGTGGCTGTGTGAGCTATGGCTAGTTGAGTAGTATGAAGACCGCTGCACCTGCCAGGAATCCAGTCAGCGCTATCCAAGAGATCTTCTTAAAATACCATATGAAGTCAATGCGCTCCATCCCCATGGCAGCGACGCCAGCGGCCGATCCTATGATCAGCATACTGCCTCCCGTACCAGCTGAGTAGGCGATAAAGTGCCAGAGCGTGTCATCTACGGGGAATACATCCATAGGATACATACCCATAGACGCTGCCACTAGAGGCACATTATCTATGACTGCGGAGACAAATCCGAGTACGATGATGACGGCATTTTGATTAGGTATAGCGGCGCGCATACCCTCGGCAACCCACATGAGGAATCCCATGGCATGACCTTCGCTGTCCATCTTGACCACGCTCTCGAGAGCAGCTACGGCCACTAGGATACCGAGGAAAAACAAGATACTAGAGAGTTCTATACGCGACAGGGCTGTGTGAGCACTGTACAAGTGCTTTCGCTCCGCTGTGAAGTCTTCTTCTGGGTGTACGTACTCCGAAGCCAGCCATACTACACCAAGGGAGAGCATCATGCCCACATAGGGTGGAAGATGCGTGACAGTCTTAAAGATGGGCACAAATATCAGTGCACCCACACCGAGAAATAGCATCAGGCGACTGCTCAGTAAGCGCTCAGTCTGTAGTGCTTCATCCTTGTCAGGCGCGGTGACAGTAAGGTGTCCCTTAAATGCTGGTAAGAATGTAGCGATCAACGTAGGGATGACCATGCATACAATCGCTGGAAGGACAAGATGAGTGATCAGACCCATCGTAGTCACCTTCTTACCTATCCACAGCATCGTGGTAGTTACATCTCCTATGGGAGACCAAGCTCCGCCAGCATTGGCCGCGATGACTCCCATACTTACAAACCATATGCGCTCCGTACGGTCAGGTACCAACTTGCGCAATAGGGAAACCAGGACGATGGTACTCGCCAGATTGTCAAGTGTCGCAGATAGAAAAAATGCCAAGATGCATATCAGCCAGAGCATGGAGCTTTTCTTGGTAGTATTGATCCGATTAGTGATGACAGCAAAGCCTCTGTGCAGATCTATCAGCTCTACAATTGTCATGGCCCCTATGAGGAAAAGCAGGATCTCAGCGATCTTGCCTATGTGGTGCAAGAGGACATCCTCTATCGGTGCCACCTCGTGTAAGTGACTCACTACATCTAGGTCTCCTAGCGCCACAGCAGCCCAGCACAGAGCGCCCATGATCAACGCAGGTACTGTCTTGTCTAGATGAAGAGGATGCTCAAATACAATCGTGATGTATCCGATGACGAATATGATGATGACTAATGCTAGCATGTCGTAAAAGTACACTGCCTGAAAGAGATATAGAAAGCTATCGATTTACAGGCAAGAACCGTCGTGCATCGTCTGACATTAACTGCTGAGGCACCAGTATCTTTGTGCTCATGCCGAGGCTGAGCAAACACTGCTCCTCCCGCTGCTCTGCAAGAAAGTCATGACCAAAATTGCCAACATAGATCTGGGGGATTTTCCTCTCCTGCTTGCTCCTATGGAGGACGTAAGCGATCCACCTTTCCGTGCTCTGTGTAAGCAGCAGGGCTGCGACATGATGTACACGGAATTTATCTCAGTAGAAGGACTCATCCGCGATGCGCACAAGAGCGTGCAGAAGCTCGATATCTATCCAGAGGAGAGACCTATAGGTATACAGATCTTTGGTGCAGAGGAGGACAGTATGCGTAGAGCAGCCGAGATCGTAGAAGAGGCCCAACCCGAGGTGCTCGATATTAACTATGGCTGCCCCGTAAAAAAAGTGGTCTGCAAGATGGCAGGAGCTGGAATCCTGCAAGACATAGACAGGATGGTCAAGCTTACCAAGGTCATCGTAGACTCTACGGCGCTTCCTGTAACTGTCAAGACCAGACTCGGCTGGGACGATGATACTATACGTATCACTGAAGTAGCAGAGCGCCTACAAGACGTGGGTATACAAGCCTTGTCTATTCATGGGCGGACCCGTAAGCAGATGTACAAGGGAGAAGCCGACTGGACCGAGATAGGCAAGATCAAAGAAAATCCACGTATACATATACCTATCATCGGCAATGGCGATATCAATAGCGGACCCAAGGCCGTAGAATACAAAAACCGCTATGGCGTAGACGGTATCATGATAGGAAGGGCAAGTATCGGCTATCCCTGGATCTTCCGCGAGATCAAGCACTATGTCGACACTGGCGAGCATCTAGATCCGCCCACAGTGGACGAGAGGGTAGACGCCGCTACACAGCATCTACAGCACAGTATCACATGGAAAGGAACCAAGCTGGGTATATTAGAAATGCGGCGGCACTATACCAATTACTTCAAGGGATTTCCAGGAGTGAAGGAATATCGCGCGCGTCTGGTGACGCACTCAGAGCCAGCAGAGATCTTTGACACTCTAGAGCAGATCCGGACACGCTACACAGGTATGCTGCAATCAGCGGCAGTAGTATAGAGTCTGCCAGGTAGAGAGGTTCTATGTTTTCTGCTTATGGACGTTCTTAGCAGCTGATCAGACTCCCTATATGGTCAGAGGAATATCGAGAGCGGAAGTAGGTCTCGCTTACCATCTTTAGAGCCATGATATACTGCCCATGTATGCCTGAGCGCTATGAGGTTCAGATGCGTATAAGTCCTAGATTTGCAGTTACAGATTTCGCCACACGTGATATTTACTATATATAAGGAGGAGCAAGAGCTGCTACAGACCATCGGTAAGGCAGCTCAGAGTCTGGGCTACCCCGCCTATGTGGTGGGCGGCTTTGTGAGAGATCGATTGCTCGGTAGAGAATCCAAAGATCTGGATGTGGTCTGTGTGGGCAGCGGCGTCGAGCTTGCTCAAGAGCTCACAAAGCATCTCAGACCACGTCCTAGACTTACGGTATACAAGAGATTTGGTACAGCGTGTATCAAGCATCAAGGCGTCGAAATCGAATTTGTAGGCGCCAGAAAGGAATCTTACAGATCTGATAGTAGAAAACCCATCGTGGAGCAAGGGACTCTTACAGACGATCAGAATCGTAGGGACTTCACGATCAATGCGCTAGCCGTCAGTCTCAATGAGCACGACTTCGGTACGATAAGTGATCCATTTGATGGACTCAAGGATCTCGGGGACAAGATTATTCGCACTCCGCTGGAGCCTGGGCAGACATTTAGCGATGATCCCCTACGTATGATGCGAGCTATCAGATTTGCAGCGCAGCTAGGTTTTAAGATAGAACAAGAGACCCTCGCATCTATAAAACAGAATCGCCGTAGGATTCACATCGTATCCAAGGAGCGTATCACGACGGAGCTTAATAAGATCATCTTATCTCCTATCCCATCCGTGGGCTTTCACCTACTCTATGACACAGGCCTACTCAAAATCATATTCCCTGAGATGGCAGATCTGCAGGGTGTAGATGTCCGTGGAGGCAAAGCTCACAAGGACAATTTCTATCACACGCTGGAGGTGCTGGATAATCTCGCTTTTAGATCTATGGATCTATGGCTGAGGTGGTCTGCTATATTGCATGATATAGCCAAGCCAGCTACTAAGCGATGGCATCCTCGCACAGGCTGGAGCTTCCACGGTCACGAAGCGCTAGGCGCCACGTGGGTGCCCAAGATTTTCAGACGCATGCGTCTGCCGCTGGATCACAAGATGAAGTATGTGCAGAAGATGGTACGTCTCCATCAGCGACCTATATGCCTCAGCCGAGATGAGATCACTGATTCTGCTATACGTCGATTGCTATTTGACGCTGGCGAGGATATTGATGATCTCATGCTGCTCTGTGAATCAGATATCACTTCCAAGAATCGAGACAAAGTAGAGCGCTATCTCGAAAACTATCAGCTCGTCCGACAGAAGATCAAAGAAGTGGAGGAAGCAGATCATATGCGCAACTGGCAGCCACCTATATCTGGAGAGGACATCATGGATGCTTTTGACTTGCGCCCTAGTAGAGAAGTGGGAATCATCAAGGACGCTATACGAGAGGCCATACTAGATGGCGTAATACCCAATGAGCGAGAGGCTGCATGGAAATATATGCTAGATCAAGCCGATCGGCTTGGGCTAAAGGCTCCATCGTAGTATTTCTCTCTGTCGATAAGTCCTAGAAGTTTATCGAGATAATATCGTCTCAGGCTAAGAATTCAGAATCTTTGTTAATGTAAGACGAGAGGCTGTAACTTTTAGATATTCTCGTCCGTTCTTTGACCGAGATTGCAAAAAACCTATGACCTAAAACACATTTCTTAGCAAAGGCTAGATATGACCCCAAGCAATCTTTTGGGTCCCTCCGAATATTACTGAATGAGGCTGACGGTGATAAGTGGAGATCATATACAAGGCGTGACGAAGGAGCTTAGCCGTAGCTAAGTGACTGAGGAATAACGCGGTAGATGAATTTCACTTTCGCTGAATTTGGACCATGTCCAAATGGTCAGTCCATGAATGTGATTTTCGGAGGGACCCTGTACTCAGCCTGATGATCAAGCTACTTGTGATTGTAGACAAGTAGCGGTATTGATCTCCGCGATGTTACAAGTGCATTTAGATATGAGGAGTGGTCTCGTTGCTCCTGGGATGTTTATGCACTTTACCGTACACAGATTTTTTAAAAACCATTATTTAACCTAATCATTAATTTATTTCCTTATGAAAACTCTCTTGAAATCCACACTCGTCCTGCTTCTTGCCTTTACTCTACAGGTGACCTTTGCATCAGAATCTCCGACCAAAAAACCAGAAGTCTACGAACAGCTAAGTAATTATCTGCAGGACTTTCCGACTGACTTAGTGGGCAGCGATACAGAAGTACGTATCAGCTTTATGATAACTTCTGAGTCAGAAATCGTAGTCCTCAAGACCTCTAGTGAGGAGCTAGATAAATTTGTGAAGCGATCGCTTAATTACAAGAAACTTGTCAATCACGACATGCAGGTAAATACGGTATATGTATTACCAGTCAAGCTACGCCAGTTATAAGTAGAGAAGTATATTGATTGCGCTTTTAGCGATGATCTTATATTCTATCTGCGCTAAAGTTTCATTCCTTACGCAAAGGGTCAGGGCCGCACAGGCACTGGCCCTTTCATATTATAGTACAGCGCAGCGATACAAGGAGTTTTGTCAATAGATGATTTATCTTGGTCGCATGCTGAGTGTATATATGTGGCTGCTCTGCTATTTATTTATAATCCACCTATGCATAGGCTATTTATCTCAGGCTAGCGTTGGACTATAGATCACGATACCAATCGCTATACTTTACGTATCGTTTTGGCGTGTCGTAGAGCAATTTCTCTTTTTGCACTTCTGTTACTTTTTTCCATTTTTTGGCCGGAAGGCCTGCATATATCCACCCACTCTCTAGACGCTTTCCTGATGGCACTAGTGCTCCTGCTGCGACGATCACATAGGGTTCTATGTGCACATGATCAAGTACAGTGGCACGCATACCTATGAGCGCATGATGATCTATGTAGCAGCCGTGTAATATGGCGCCATGACCTATAGACACATCATCAGCGAGTGTGGTAGATGATTCATCTAGTGTGCCATGTATGATAGTTCCATCTTGGATATTACATCGATTACCCATAGTGATAGTGCACACATCTCCGCGCAGCACGGTATGGTACCAGATACTGCATTGCTCGCCTATCAGTACATCACCTATGATAGTAGCCGACTCCGCTAGCCAGCAGCTATCGTGGATAGTAGGAGTGATACCCCTGATGCTACGGATGAGCGCCATGATTTACTTATTGATCGCCTGGACAGTATAGCCCTCCTGGCGCAGTAGTCGTATCACACCTTCTTTGCCTCCTAGATGCCCTGCCCCCACAGCATAGAATGCTGGTCGATCTCCGCTGAGTTTCTTGATCTGTGGTATCCAGGCGTGATTGCGCTTAGTGATCAGATTGTCTTCAAATCCTGCTACATCACCGCTCTCGCTGGTGATGAACTCCGCCAGGGCATCCACATCCTGAGTGGTATAAGTATCCATCATCTTCTCCATGAGATCTGATTCGCCACCGCCAGACTTGATGCTTTCTACGAGCATCACAGCCTGATCATCATAGGGAATACTATCAAATAGGCTCATCTGAAATTCCATAGTTTCGAGCCCAGCGGTTTCCATGCCTTTGCTTTTGGCCATCTCGCCAAATTTGAGTTCGTAGCTTGTCATCTCGCCAGATTGCAGACTTCCCATATCTATATCTCCGCCCATCATGCTGAGAAACATCGGCTTGATGCGCTCGAGCATCATGAAGGGTAAGCCCATGTCAGAGAAGTGCTTGCTGATCATAGCGTAGTCTTCTTCGCTCACCAGATCTTTGATAGTGACATTACCTTCCATCATAGCGCTCATGAGTAGACCCATGATCTGATCCATATCCTCCATATCAGCCAGATCTATCTCAAATACCATAATATCTGTATTGTCGATTGCTTCGAGGGTGCCTTTCGGCAAAAAGTATCTGTCAGCATCTATGATATGTATCGTACCAAAGAGATAACTCGGCTGCGAGATGTTCTTGCCACTGATTTCCCAGAGGAGACTCTTTTCTAGAGGAGCGTCTTTCTTAGTACTAGGCTTGATAGTGTCAGCGGTAGAGGACTTAGTCGTACTACAAGCTGCTAGGGAGATGACAAGAAGTAGCGCGAGGAGACTGCGCAGACTGGAGGTAATATTATGCATTATTTGCTCTTTGGTTCATGATTTCGTATAGGGTAACGCCGGCTGCCACACTGGCGTTCAGGGATTCGGTTTGGCCCACTTGAGGTATCTTAAAGAGTCCGTCAGCGGCAGCAGCGATTTCTCGACTGATACCGTGGTCTTCGCTACCTATGATGACCACGCATGGATCTGTAAAGTCCACAGATGAGATGGGATCGGCGGTTTCTAGGCTGCTTGCATAGACTTTGAGACCACTGGCGCGCAGCTCTTGCAGCGCATCCACGCTATTCTTGACTCTGCACACTGGTATCTGTAGCAGGGCGCCAGCTGAGATACGTATGCTATGTGAATTGATCTCGGCAGACTTCTTCATGGAGTATACGATCGCATCTACACCAAAGATCTCAGCACTCCTCGCTATAGCACCCAGATTGCGTATGTCTGTGATGCGATCCAGGAGCAGGATCAGAGGTATGCGCCCTTGCTCAAATACCCAAGGGACGATCTCCTCTAGATTCTGATAGCGTACCGCTGAGCTGAGAGCGACCACACCTTGATGATTAGCTGTAGTGAGCTGGCGTAGCTTCTCTAGTGGCACTACCTTGAGCGGTATAAGTTGCTCGGCACAGAGTCGGCGTATGATGATTTCTTCTTCGCCTCGCAATTGATTCTGTACATAGACTTTTTCTATGGACTCTCGGCGCTCAAGAGCCTCGATGACGATCTTTCGACCGCAGATGATTTCTTGTTTCACAGGTGCAAAGATGTTGCTTTTCTCTAGGCTTGTCAGCCAAATGCCTACTAGATAGTATGGTTCGCCTACACGTACAAAATAGGTAGCTCCGCGACGCTCAGGTCAGAAGTTTCAATTCCTTAAGCATTCTTGGGACTCGCATATTACTTTTGGGTCATTACAGATCAAACAAACAAGGAAATGAAAAAACAACTACTCTTTGGTATTTTTCTCAGTCTGGGAGCATTTCTCTCGGCACAGTCTCTCATGCCTGATATTGCTTCTGCGCATATGGCTGAGCATGCTGCAGATATGGGTCTAGAACCATCTGATCTCCTGGATACTCGTGTCAGTGATCTCTACACGAGCAAGCACAATGGCGTGACACATGTATATCTCCAGCAGCAGTATGGTGATATAGACGTATATGGCGCTATCACCACGGTAAATATCCTTGAGGATAGAAGTGTGCTGAGCGCTTACACGAGGTTTATCTCAGGACTGTCAGCACGAGTCACCCAGACTACTCCGAGCATCACGCCACAGGCGGCGGTGGATTTTCTAAGTCAAGATCTCGGTATCTACTCTAGAGAGCCTCTTGTAGAAGCTAAGAAATCCTCTGAGCTGGATATCGTCTATCAGCCTACATCCTACAGCGAAAGTCAGATTCGTGTACACGCGGTCTATTTCCCGGTAGGTGAGACAGTCAGACTTGCATGGAATGTAGAGATGGATCAGCGTGGCTCCGTAGACTACTGGAATGCCATGGTGGATGCCAGCACGGGAGCAATCTTAGCAAAATACAACTACACAGTCAAGTGTAGCGCTGGTGATCATTCACACAGCCACACCGCTGAGTGCCAGCCACGGGTCATGAATACACAGGGACTATCGACGCAGAATCAAAGCACTAGTGCTACTGCAGCTGCCATGGGAGCGACTTACAACGTATTTGTACTACCTGCAGAGAGTCCACTGCACGGTGAGAGATCTATGGTCACTGATCTGCAGTATCCTGAGAGTTCGCCATTTGGGTGGCATACCACTATTAATGGTGGCACGCCTACTGTAAATACCACGACACAGGGAAACAATGTGACGGCTTACGCCGATCAAGCTGGTGACAATACCATGAGTGCACCTCAGCCAGATGGCGGTGAGGGTCTAGTATTTGATTTTAACTATGATGAGTCGCTCGAGCCATCAGGTATGCTAGACGCAGCGATCACCAATCTGTTTTACATGAACAATATGATGCACGATCTTACCTACCTCTACGGATTTACAGAGGAGGCAGGTAATTTCCAAGGATCCAACTTTGAGTTTGGCGGAAACGGAAACGATCGCGTCATCGCAGAAGGTCTAGATGGGTCTGGGACTAACAATGCCAACTTTGCTACTCCTCCAGATGGGAATAGCGGACGCATGCAGATGTTTCTCTGGAATGCTAGTTCTGGTGTTTTCTTTGGTTCGTCGCCAGAAGAGATAGCCCAGAGCTATGAAGTAGGATTGCCTACAGATTGGGGTCCAGGTATCACTGATGTGGCTGTAGAAGGATCACTCGCTATAGTGGATGACGGTACACAGAATGGCTCCTTTGGATGTGAGCCTCTTATCAATGCAGCTGATGTAGCTGGTAAAATTGCATTTGTGGATAGAGGTGGATGCTTCTTTTCTCTCAAGGCTCGTCAGGCTCAAGATGCTGGAGCCATAGGTGTCATCATCTGCAACTTTGAAGAAGGAGTAATCAACATGGCTGGAGGATCTGACGGATCTGGTGTGGGAATCACTATACCAGCAGTGATGCTGCAAAACTCTGATTGTAGCAGAATCAAGATGCTCGTAGAAGATGGCGTCAATGTAGTAATGAGATTTGAAGATGTAGATGACGGTGGCGCTACACAGCTCGGGGGTAGCTTTGATAATGGTATTATCGCACACGAGTACGGCCATGGTATCAGTAATCGACTCACTGGTGGACCGTCAGCCTCTGGCTGCTTGAACAATGATGAGCAGATGGGAGAGGGCTGGAGTGATTTCTTTACTCTAGTGACCACTGTGGAGCCTGGTGATGCGGGTACCGATCGCAGAGGTATAGGCAACTATGCTACGAGCAGTACTGTACTAGGCAATGGTATCAGATCCGCTCCCTATAGCACTGATATGGCAATCTATCCAAATACTCATGTAGACATCATCGGTACAGGAGCGCCACATCCACTTGGTGAAGTGTGGGCTGGAACCCTCTGGGATCTTTACTGGAACCTAGTAGATGTCCATGGCTATGACGCTGACTGGAGGAATAAGGAATCTGGTAACGCCATAGCAGTCCAGCTCGTCATGGATGGTATGAAGATGCAGTCCTGTAGCCCTGGATTCCTAGATGGTCGAGATGCTATCATAGATGCTGATCAAGCTAATAATGGCGGAGAAAATTTCTGCCTTATATGGAACACCTTCGCTCGTAGAGGATTTGGATTTTTCTCGGATCAGGGAAGCTCCAATGACAGAAATGACCAGACAGAGGACTTTACTACCTTCTTGCCGTGTCTAGGAAAGATGCTGATAACAAAGTCCGCAGATGCCGTCATCACATCTGGTGATGAAGTAGAAGTGAACGTGTCAGTAGCCAATTACAAATTTGAAGCAGCGACTAATGTGATTGTCACAGAGGATGTGCCAGAGGGTGCTACAGTAGTTGATGGATCTATAAGCGATGGCGGCACACTCGCAGGCAATGTCATCACTTGGAATCTGGGTGATATGGAGATAGAGGAGCAGCGCGAGTTGACATACACACTATCTACTCCAGAGACGAGGATGAGTACTACGCTCTTTATTGATGACTTCGAGAACGGTGAAGACAACTGGTTGCCAGATCTTCCCTCTTCCGCAGGAGCTAATATCTTTTTCCTAGATGATTTCACATCTAACAGTGGTGAGTTTTCCTACTTCATCCCTAATCTAGAGACAGAGTCTGATGCGGCGGCCTTCTTATTTGAGCCGATATCGCTGGATGTAGATAACCCCGTGCTCCGCTTCTGGACTAACTATGAGACACAAGCAGGATTTGACGGCGGAGTCATAGAGATATCTCCAGATGGAGGGACTACTTGGACATTTGTAGATGTAAGCCAGACTTTCAGAAATGGTTATCCATCACCAGTAGACTACAGCACATTTGTGATCCCTAATCTTGAGGCATTTACGGGTACGAGTGATGGATGGGAAGACGTATTTGTAGACTTGAGCGACTGGAAAGGAGAGGATGTACTTATCAGATACCGATTTGGAACTAATGCTACCGTAGGCGGTACGGGCTGGTGGATTGATGATGTAGAAGTCATGGATATGCTAGCATATCAGAGCCAAGTCTGCGTCACCAGTGATGATGGAGACGAGGGCTGCGCTCAGTGGGAAGGCAAAGGCATCATCATTGACTCTGATCTGACTGTAAGTACGAGCGATCAACTAAAGGATGTGAGCTGGTCTCTCTTCCCTAATCCCGCTACCGATGTGGTCCATATACAGATCGATGCACAGGAGCAAGGGACGGCGGATATCTCGCTACTCACAGTAGATGGAAGAGAGTTACAGTCTCAGAAGGTCCTCCTACAAGACCGCCTAAGACTAGAAATGCCAGTAAAGGATCTGGCTACAGGTGTATATATGGTACGCATCGCTACAGAAACTGGTCAAGAAGTAAGGAAACTTGTCATCGCCGAGTAGTAAAACTAGCGCAGCAAGCGACCGTAAAAGGGGGATTCTGGACAGAGTCCCCCTTTTTTATGACATCTAGGCAGCATGCCTCGCGCAATAGTCGTCTTTCTGTAGTACTTTCAGACCTTAACTAATCAATGTATACACTATGATCAGGAGATCCATCCTTCTTTTGCTTCCTCTTTCTGTATTTTCCATGGCCTTTGTGGTCCTGCCAGGCATTTTCCCGAAAGGGACTATGACCGTGCAGGAAATCGAGGGAAGCCCTTATCAGTTTATAGAAAATAAAGGCCAGTGGCCAGCCGAAGTGCTTTACAAAATGGAAGCGCCTGGAGCCATGATGACGCTAGAGAAGGATCGTATAGCCGTCCAGCTGGTGCAGAAAGCTGACAATCACGGTCATGCCCACACTTCTAGTGGACTTATAGAGCACGATCATAGCCATAGCACCGCAGAGTCCCTGAATCAGGTCAGAGGTCATAACTACTATATGGAATTTGTAAATCCGCATGACCACACGCTCGCTGTCGCGAAAAAGCCGGCTGATCACTACGTAAATTACTTTTTGGGAAGTGATCCTGACAAATGGGCATCACGTGTACAGGTCTACGAAGAGATCCAATATGTAAATCTCTATGAAGGAATAGATCTGCGCTTTTACAATAAAGACGGTGGTCTGAAGTATGACTATGTGGTAGCACCAGGAGCCGACCTCAGGGATATACAAATCCGCTATGTAGGAACTGATGGACTGAGTATCATCAATGGAGATCTGCATGTGAGCACATCGGTCGATGAGGTCATAGAGAGAGCACCTGTTGCCTATCAGGACGCCCAGATGATGGATCCTATCGAGTGTGAATACGTACTACAGGGAAATGTGGTGACCTATAACGTGACGGGACATGTAAATCCTGATGTACCGCTGATCATAGATCCCGAGCTTGTGTTTGCCAGTTTCTCTGGTGCCACGGGTGATAACTGGGGCTTCACAGCTACATTTGATGATGAGAGTAATACCTATGGCGGCGGAGTGGCTTTTGGTAATTATCCCACCACACCTGGGGCCTTTCAGACAGCTCGCGGCGGCGGTGATACGGATGTCAGTATCAGCAAATTTAGCGAAGATGGCACCACGCTGATTTACTCCACCTTCATAGGTGGTGATGGCGCAGATGCGCCTCATAGTATGATCGTAAATAGTGAGGGCCAGCTGGTGGTCATGGGATCCGTAGGATCATCCGATTGGCCTACCCTGGAAAATAGCTACGACAGAAGTTTTAATGGTGGAGACTTTCAGGACGTCTCTAGCATCACCTACAGAGTGGGTGTGGATATAGGCCTGGTCACGCTGAGCGAAGATGGTACGGAGTTGATTGCGAGTACATATGTAGGCGGTTCTGAGACAGATGGTCTCAATCTGATATCACCAGTCAATCAAAATTATGGAGACGCGTTTCGCGGTGAGATCATCTTAGACCAAGATGACAATGTTGTGGTGGTGAGCTCTACAGATTCGCCTGATTTCCCTGTGACTGCGGGAGCATATGATGAAGTATTGGATCCAGGGACAGAGCAGGATGCCTGCGTCTTTAAGCTGAGCAAGGATATGAGCTCTATGATATGGGCTACCTATCTGGGTGGAGAAGATGACCAAGCCGGGATATCTGTCCGGATTGCAGAATCTGACCAGAGTGTGTATGTCCAGGGGTGGGCGATGGGATCTGAATTCCCTACTACAGAGGGGGCGTTTAAAACGAATTACACTGGTGGCCCTGCAGATGCATTTGTATCTAGGCTATCAGCTGATGGTAGTGAACTCATGGCGTCCACTTTTCTAGGTACTACTAATGAAGACTATGGATATCTACTGGATCTAGATGCTGAAGGCAATGTGTACGCAGTAGGTCAGAGTGCTCGAGGAGCTTACCCCATATCTGATGACGTATACTCTGTGCCTTCTAGCTCACTATATCTTCAGAAGCTCAGTGCGGACTTATCTGAAAGTATATGGTCTACGCAGCTAGGTAATGGATCAGGCGGGATACGTGGTCGCTTAGTACCGACTGCCTTTCTCATAGATAATTGCAGTAGAATATACCTTTCTGCATGGGGAGGCCTGACCAATAGTGCAGATGATATTAATGGAATGCCGCTTACGAGCGATGCCTTTCAGAGCACGACAGATGGTAGTGACTTTTATCTCATGGTACTCGAGCCTGAGGCAAGAAGTCTTACGTATGGCAGCTATATCGGAGGTGGACTGGCTGCGGAGCATGTAGACGGCGGCACCAGCAGATTTGATAAGCGGGGTATAGTATATCAGGCTGTATGCTCCGGATGTGGTGGGTTCTCTGATTTCCCTGTGACTCCAGGAGTGGTATCTGAGACTAATAACTCTACCAATTGCAATATAGCCGTCTTCAAATTTGATTTTCAGCTGGAGCCTCTCAGTGTAGATGCACAGATAGAATCGGAGACGACATGCCTAGGTGATGAGATCCAGTTTACTAATCTTTCTGTAGGGGCAGATAGGTTCCTATGGGACTTTGGCGATGGTAACAGCAGTACAGAGGTAAATCCTACTCATACTTATGCCATTCCTGGCACCTACTTTGTGACTCTATTGGGTGTCTCTGATGAATCCTGCGAGGGCTCTGATGAGGCATCGCTAGTCATTACTGTAGCTGGAGTTGACTGTGGTAGCTTGCGAGCTGGCCCTGATCAAGAGCTCGGTACGCCTGATGAGACAGCATTTCTAGAAGGTAGATTTGCAGGATGTGGGACATTTGCATGGACTGGTGGTACTGGTACTTTCTCTGACCGCAGTGATCCTATGTCTACCTATGTGCTGAGCGACGACGAAGCCGCTGCAGGATGCGCTATCCTAGTAGCTACACTGACAGACAGCACGGAGACCTGTACGGATACAATGAAGATATCTGTATTTGTCCCAGAATCAACCCAGCTCCTCTGGGATCTCAATGACTGTGAGGCTAGTGCTGGTCAGACTAAGGTCTACGATGAGTTTCAAGTATTGGACTTTGATGGAATCAGTTGTGCAGAGATCGAAGTGAGTAATATCTTCCGACTAGATCCTCAGCGGAATCGACACTCCTGTACGCTCGGTCCTGATAGTACCCGTGCGATGTGCGTGTCATCTCTGGATGGCTGCGACTATGTAGAGAATTCTGCAAGGGCTGTGAGATTTTCAGTGACGGTCAATGCAGTAGGGGATAATAAGGTGAGGATTGATAGACTTGACTTTTGGGAGGCGGCTCCTGAGATTTTTGATTGGCTAGGTGGCACGAGCGGTGAGAATGATCGTCCTACATTATATGGTATTCGCATCCTGAGAGATGGCGTGGAGATCTTTAGAGAAATTGATATCGAGACCACCGTAGATTGGACGCTGGAAAGTTTTGATTTTGGTAGTGTAGATGAAATGACGGTTGATGGATCTGCCGAATTTATGTTTGAACTATTGCCCTACTGCACAAGTGGTAATGAGGACATTCCGATCAATGCCTGGGATCTTGATAATGTAACACTTACACTTTCTTGTAGCAATGCTCTAAGGGATGAGCCTATAGCTACAGATAGATCAATCAGTGAGGATGATAAGGATCAAGGGATATTCCTCTTTCCTAACAGTCCCAATCCATTTGGTGAGTTCAGCTACTTCGCCTTCCGCATGGAGAAAGCCGCTCGCGCCAGCTTTGTGATCTACACAGCACAGGGTGTAGAGCTCTACAGGAAGGACGGTGCTTATGATGCTGGCCACCATACTTTAAGGATTACCTCTGCTGATCTAGGCGGATATCGTGGTATGCTCTACTATAGCGTCACTACCACAGATCAGCGAGCTGTGAAGTCTGCCATTATAGAATAGATGAGCAGATCAGCTATCAATATAGTATGATGGCTTGTGTAATAAAAAAGGGAGGCTCCTACCATCGAGGAGTCTCCCTTTTTATGTGCTGACAATCTCCCGAGAAGTCAGAGTCTCAGGGATACCAGAATTATTCCGTATCGGTATCGCTAAGGATAAGAGATATAGTCGCAGCGGTCTTTACTAGATTACTTTGGACTCCATTGCTCGCGCTATTCTTGCTGGAGGTAGAGGAGGTAGTATCGGAGGTCTGCTTAGGGTTTGACTTCTTGGTAGATGCTTTTGGCGTAGCCTCGGATTTGGTTTTATCCTTGGCCTTGGGGCTGGGCTGGGCATCTTTTATCTGAGCAGCGGCCGAGATGATTTTTTGATCGCCTTCTAGTTCGGCGCGAGCTGATTGGATGTCACGTTGGACCTGCTTCTTGAGCTCTTCTTGCTTTTGTTTGATGATCTCGTTCTCTTTTCGCTGCTCTTCGCGCTGTTGCTCTTTGGCGATTTTGGTAGCTAGATGCCCTTTAGTCTTAGTCATGTCATCGAGCTTTTCACGCTTGCTCCTGATCCGCTCTTGGATCATACCAAGCTTAGCGGCTCGGATCTGATTTTCTAGCTGTCCCTCGCTTTGCTCCATTCGCTTAGTCTCGTAAGTGAGATCTTTTTCGTCGCGCTGGATAGATCGCTCCATACGGTCTATTGCTGACACGAGACCTTCATATCGCTTAGTGAGTCGATCTATGGATGTGCTGCGACTCTTCCCATCTTCACCAAACATCTTGGCCTTGACGGACTTAAAGTTCTTATCGATCCGCTTCCATATCTTGTTGCGATCACCGCGTGTAAAGTCATGGTCTTTTATCTTAAACTGCAATTCTTTGAGCTGCTGAAAGATTGGTTGCATACCGAGACCTTTCTCGATTTTCGTTTCCAGATCTTCGAGCATTCCAGAGAACTTGGTCAAGTTCTCCTTAGATTTTTGGTCGAAGATTTCATCCATGGCCTTGCGGCGAGTCTTGAGATCAGCGAACAGGCTATCTGTCTGTTCTCTTAGATCGCGAAAGTGATCCCAGAAGAGATTTTTTTCCCGCACCTGATCCTGGACTTTTTTCCAAAACTCTTTGAGCTCTTCCCAGATGCTATCTTCCCATCCTTCTAGGTTGTCCACACGCTCCTTGAGATCGCTTATTTCACTTTGGTAGGCGCGACTGAGCTTGTGAGACAGGACGACAAAGTGCCACTCGGTCTGGGCACGCGTCAGTACATCAGTGCGGAGTGCTTTAAGATGATCAGGTAGGAGACCTTCAGTGAGGCTGAGAGGTCGAGAAATCTGCTGGTATCCGCTGGGCAGCTCTACGTCTTTGCCGCTGCGCCAGTCATTCATGAGGGCTTGATGCAGTTCCTGTGTTGCTATAGATTCAGGAATACTGCATATTTCTACCTTGTTTTCTGCGGCTTTGAGCTCGGCGGTAATGAGTAGTTTCTCATTGGCCTCGTTTTCTCCCCACACTACCAGTCTGGTTTTCATCTCTTGTAGTTTAATTTGCTGTGATCCTACGCTAGTAGATCACGAGTTCTTACTTAGTTCTTCGTTATACTAGAGAGACACGGTCATGCGCCTTTCTAGTACTTCAGCTATCTGTACAGCATTAGTTGCCGCTCCTTTGCGGAGATTATCTGAGACGACCCACATGTGCAGGCTATTCTCATGACTGCGATCTATCCTCAGCCGGCCGACAAATGTCGTGTCTTTTCCTCTAGATTGTAGGGCTGTGGGATACATATTTTGAGATATATCATCCAGAATGTCGACCCCTGACATAGCAGCAAGGCACTCCTTGACCTCCGCCAGGGAAAACTCCTTCTGTAAGCTTACGCTTACAGACTCAGAGTGCCCTACAGATACGGGGACTCTCACAGCAGTAGCGGTGATGGGGAGATCTGGGAGATCGAGGATCTTTCTGGTCTCATGGATCAGCTTCAGCTCCTCTTTGGTGTAATCGTCTGTGCTGAAGTCGTCGCAGTGTGGGATACAGTTATCGTAAATCTGCTGTGAGTAGACGCGTGGTGGATCTGCCTCGCCCGCTTGCTCCGCTTTGTATTGCTCGAGAGCCGACGTCCCACTGCCAGACATAGACTGGTACGTAGATACGATCACACGACTCAGTCCATATCGCTCCTGTAATGGATGCAAGGCCAGCACGAGCTGCGAGGTACTGCAGTTGGGACTAGCTATGATCTTAGTATTATCAGTGATGGTGTGCTGATTAATCTCGGGAATTACGAGCGGCACATCATCCTGCATACGATAGGCAGAGCTTTTGTCTATTACGTAGGTTCCCGCTTGGGCAAATCTTGGGGCCCACTCGAGTGCTACTCCGGATCCAGCTGCAAAAAATGCTATATCGGGGGCCGCATCAAGTGCCCATTCAAGGCTCTTCACTACGTGTCTTTTGCCATTCCATTCGATCTCTTTGCCCACAGATCTAGCAGATGCCACGGGTATAAATTCACTGACCTTCACAGCTCGCTCCTCCAGGATACGCATAGTCATTTGGCCGACAAGGCCTGTCACTCCTACAATTGCAATTCTCATATGCGTCACATAACGTCCTATCATCAGCCGTAGGTGCCTGCAAGAGTGTATAAATTGTCCACTGCAGTTCTGAGACACTGCTATCTGGTGTCTACATTTACTGTGTCATGATGAGAATTCTGTTGATGTCTATGGTGAGCCTCTGGTGCGTGGGCGCTTTCGCGCAAATGTCCGAGAACTTCAGCACCATCACAGTCCTGGAAAGTCCGCTCTGGTCAGGTGACCTGAGTGACTTTACAGTGATCAGCGGTGAGCTACGCTCTGATGCAGATGCCGCTGGATCGGCTCAGATATTCAGACAGTATAATCTGCTAGCTAGCGCAGATCACAGTTGGGAAATCTATGCGAGATTAGAATTTGCCCCGAGTGGTAGTAATGCTGTGCAGATCCTGCTATGGACAGAAGATCCTCTAGATCCCCTGGCATCTGGGCTTGCGCTAGAGTGGGGTGAATCAGGGAGTGAAGACGCTCTAGAGGTCATACGCTATACGTCAGGCACCACCACGGTAGTTGCGAGAGGGTCTTTAGGTTCACTTGCCCAGCAGGACTCTGAGCTGCGATGTCGAGTATCGCAGTCGGCCAGTGACTGGAAGATAGAGATCACCTATAGTGATGATGTGTGCTTCACAGAGACACTCAGCTGGACAGAAGCCATCTCACTTCCCAGCGACGTATATCTGGGAATCAGATCATCATTTACGAGCAGTAGGACTAAGCAATTTTTCTTTGATGATATCTACGTCGACGCTGAAAATCCCTTACTTGATGCACCCTTAGAGATTACTTCCTTAGAAGCTCTTAGCTCTACTGCACTGCAAGTCGAGATGTCTCAGACTCTTGATGAGATGTCAGCGATGGATATCAGTAATTACTCGCTGAGTCCAGGGGTAGATATCGCTAGTGTGAGCGTAGATGGACGATCCCTTACCCTAGAGTTAGCCACACCGCTAGTCAGTGGTCAAGACTATGAGCTCGATATCGCCACAGTACTTAATTGCAACGGTAATAGTACAGCGGACGTCAGGGGATCACTGTTCTATGTGGAATTGCTAGATGCTCACTCCGATCAGGTGTACATCACTGAGATCATGGCCGACCCTACACCGCTTGTGGGATTGCCAGATGCAGAGTGGATAGAGATATACAATGCTTCGTCAGAGTTTATCGACCTCTCATCCATAGATCTACTCGTGGGTACAGAGCGCGATGCCCTGCCGCTAGATACGCTATTCCCTGAGAGTTACGTCATCCTATGTGATGACTCAGATGTAGATCAGTTTATCTCTCTCGGTCGGGCTATAGGATTAAGCACTTTTCCTGGCATTACTAATCGCGGCGAGCCCATCGCTATAGAAAGCTCTATAAGTGGTGAGTTGCTCGATCATGTGGACTGGACTGATGCCTGGTACAGGGATGCTGATCGAGAGGATGGGGGATATTCCCTTGAGAGAATCGATCCAGATAAGTCGTGCCTCTCTCGACTCAACTGGGCAGCTAGTCAAGCCATTATCGGTGGCACACCAGGTGCTAGAAATAGCATTTATGACACGACTGCGGTAGAGCTGAAACTTGTAGATCATGCCTTCCTATCAGATTCCATGTACGAGCTGCGATTTAATCAGCGACTAGCTCCTAGTAGCTCCGCGATAGCCAATTACACTCTTTCTGATGCTACTATATCTATCGTAGGCGCTGGTCTATCAGCAGAGGAGACTAGCGTGATATTGAGCCTTTCTCAAGCACCCGAGCTGGGTATGGAGCTGAGTCTGACTGTCTCCAGTGCAGTCTCCACTTGCGTAGGTAAGCCATTAGGATCTGATAGTACATTGCTACTTGTGCGCCCTTTCAGTCCTGGTCCTGGAGACCTGCTTATCCACGAGATATTATCTGATCCTCAGTCGGGCGGGGCGGACTTTGTCGAGATTATCAACGCCACAGATCGCTTCGTCTCTCTAGCTGGCGTACAACTAGCTAATCTTGCCAAGGACGAAGTAGATGCTATCACTGGAGTCTCTCTGATCGCGCCTGGTGGCATCATGGTTTTCACGGATGATCGTGAAGACATCCTGGCGCGATACAGCGTAGCTCAACCAGCATTCCTCATAGAGCAGGATATACCATCTTTCAATAAAAGTGACGGCAATGTAAGTCTGCTAGGGCCTACTGGCGTTACACTTGATTCCTTTGACTATGATGAGGATTTGCATTTCGCGCTTTTGGATGAGACGAAGGGCGTATCTCTCGAGAGGCTAAGTCTGATGGCCAGCACTCAAGACAGACAAAACTGGTTCTCCGCATCCGCAAGCTCGGGCGGCGCCACTCCCACAGCGGTGAACTCGCAGCGAATCGTAGCTCAAACTAGCAGTATGCTTCAGATCGAGAATAAAACTTTCTCACCAGATGGTGACGGATACAAGGACTTTCTCGTCTTACATCTGCAAGAGGATCTTGTGGGAGCACTAGGGACCGTAAAAGTGTACGATATCGAAGGACGGGAGATAGTATCTCTTGCAGACAATACATTGTTTGGTACAGGTGACATATTGAGATGGTCGGGAGAAATAGTAGGCGGAGGACAAGCCAGACCTGGCATCTACATTATCTTTGGGGAGTTTTTTACCCTCGACGGGGTCACGCGTACAGTTAAGGAAAGTTGTGTACTTGCACAGCGACTTAATTAATAAGAGGTTTTGAGTAATCGAAAATTGAAATTTTCTACGGTTGAGGTTTTTGGTCTTCTCCTGTTGACCGCGATATTCTCACTGAGCATGGGTGGATCTCTGGATACCTTACCACTAGCCACTCCAGCTATGTGTCTGGTGCTACTGACGGTAGGCATCATATCATATTACAGGGACTATCTCTTATTGATGACGGCGAGCATTGTCGTATGTTTTTTGGTGGCCTTCGCTGAGCACATTTATGGAGGAGACATCGCTAGTCATCTCCTCCCTCAGGTTCTGGATTTTCGAGAAACGAGGTGATGACTTCTGGACTTCCAGCAGTGCGATGTGACATGACGTGCACTTTCTTTGATGATCTCAGCGTAGGTTCTCTGTATGCTCTGCTTCGTCTGCGCAGTGAGGTCTTTGTAGTGGAGCAGGACTGTGTCTACCAAGACATGGACGATGCTGATCTATCCGCTTATCACTGTCTAGCTCTATCAGGAGATGCGATAGTAGGCGTATCAAGATTGCTGCCACCTGATATGCAGGGCTGTATGTCCATAGGTAGAGTAGTAGTCGCTAGCTCTCACAGGAGCATGGGTCTAGGCAGGATGCTCATGATCTACTCAGAAGATCAGAGTAGGCGGCTATGGCCAGATGCCCGCCTCATTCATCTCTCTGCGCAGGTGTACATACGAGGATTTTATGAGTCTCTGGGATACCGTGCTATAGGTGATTCCTATCTTGAGGATGGCATACCACATATAGCTATGGAGAAAAGGCTCTAGATCGCCCTGTAGTTGACAGCCGTATGGATGGGCAAACTATGTCATCTACTGGCCGTGGAAGTAGTCGCTTGACGAGTCTGTCTGTGTAGTTTTGATTCTAAAAAAAAAGAGATCATACAGCGTGCGCTGCATGACCTCTTTCTCATTTTTTTGATGATAGCCAGAATGATTATTCTGGCACATTATCTGGATTGAGTAGATCGTAGAATTCATCCAGCTTTGGCATGATGATGATACGTGTGCGGCGATTAGTGGATTTGCCTTCACTAGTTTCATTATCTGCTATGGGGTTGTATTCTCCTCTTCCTGCTGCTATGAGTCTATTGGCGGCTACTCCATAGTCTTTCTGGAGTACTCGCACCACCGATGTGGCACGCTTCACGCTCAGATCCCAGTTGTCATCCAGACAGGCCGTACGTATGGGGTCGTCATCGGTATTGCCCTCTACCATGACCTCGAGATTGGGTCTAGACTGTACGATCTGCGCTATCTTGCCGAGTACCCTCTTGGCGTCAGCGTTGAGATTGGCGGATCCACTGCGATAGAGCATCTTATCAGATAGATTTACCATGACTACGGTCTTGTCTACCTTAATTTCTATGTCTTGATCATTGATGCCGTCAGCTAGGACATTTTTCAAATTGACTGCCAGTACGAGATTGATAGAATCTGCTCTTGTCTTGGCAGCTTGAAGTAAGCCTATGTATCTGTCCTTTTTATCGAGCTGATCGAGTGTCCTTTCTATATTTTGTGTAGCAGATTGAGAGAGCGTGGTCAGATCATCCACTGTGCTGAGCTGCTTGTCTCGCTGTGTCCTGATATCATCTATCTGAGATCTCAGATCTTCGATCTGCTCTTCGCGGAGGGTCATATTGCTCTTCATAGAGTTAAGCTCAGCGGTCAGGCGTGATTTTTCCTGATTGCAGGCGTCAAGAGATTTTACTTGGCGTGCTAGATCGCTGTTGCAGGTCTGAAGATCAGCTTTAGCGAGCTCGAGCTCGCTTTCCATTCCAGCAAATTTCTTTTTGCTCACACAACTGGTGAGCAGTAGGAGAGAGAAGAGTAGTGTAAAGAGTTTAGTCGTTTTCATAAAGTCTGTGGTCTTTTATAATTCTTAGTCATCAAAAGTAGCTAATCTCAGTGTTCTTTTGCGCGAAAGCGCCCAGAATACACGATATGCGTCAATCACACAACAGTCCGAGCGCTGTAGGCCACGAATGGTTCGATAAAGTGATCCTTCTATCATTGTGTATTCATGTGTATAGCGGATGCGTAAAAGATAATTTAAGTACCTTCGGAGAAGTTGATAATCCCATGATAGATAGTAGGATGTGTAGGGCTCTGAGCTTGAGTATATTAGGTTTTTTTGTGACTTTGACTGCCTATGCGCAGCCTTGCTCTTGTACGGAGTGTCCTATACAGACAGTAGACCTAGTGCCAGGAACGATACCGGTAGAAGTCGAGGGACTGACTAATGATGATCTTTCCGATCCTGGGCAAGGCATCTGTGGCGTCAGAATGCAATTTGTCCATGGCGATATAGGTGATATGACGATAGATCTCGTGAGTCCATCAGGTACATTAGTACAATTAGTGGGACCATTTTCGCTTTGCGGATTTACGGGAGGCAATACATGGGATGTGCTCTTCTTGCCATGCGGGGAGACCCCAGCACCAGATCCGGGAATGCCGCCAGTATGGAGCAACTGTGATTTTGAGAATACATTTGATATAGACTATACGGGTTCTTACCATCCAGCGGGTGGCTGTCTCGAGGATTTTAACACAGGGTCTGCCAATGGCACCTGGGAGCTCAATTTTCTGGACAATCTCCCAGGAAGTTTTGGTAACATCACTGGATTTGAAATCATCTTTTGTGATCCATCGGGAGCGCTTGATTGTGAAACTCCGATCTGTGAGTCTGTGAATGCTGAATTGCCGACTGACATCTTTGTATGTCCAGGCGATGAGACGATTATACTAGAAGGGAACGACCCGTCTGTATTTGATCACGAGTGGTCTACCATAGACGGTAACATCATTTCTGGTCAGGGAACCGAAGTCATATCCATAGAGGGTAGCGGTACGTACACTGTGGTGATCGAAGGTCCTGATCCAGAAAGTGGACTCCTCTGCTCGGATACGGCAAGTGTATTTGTGCGGCCAACAGCGTTTCCTATACCAGAATTGATATTTGACGAGCCCTACGAGCTCAATTGTAATCAGTCACAGGTACTGATAGCTCCTACAGTCAACAATAGTAGCGGAGCAGATGAATATATATGGGAGACGACTAACGGAAATATCATAGGTGCGACTGATGGTCCGTCCATTCTTGTAGATGCTACAGGAACATACCGTGTGCGAGTACAGAATCCTGAAGACTGTGGTAATACCTATGAAGTTAACGTAGTAGAAAACTTTGAGCTGCCAGAATTTAGAATAGGGTCACACAATGATCTGAATTGTATATTTCTCTTTGCTGATCTGAATCTGATAGATATAGATCCAGGTGACAGCATATCTTGGGCAGGTCCAGGTATATTGCCTGGAAATGAAAATCGTCAAAATCAAACCGTCACGATTCCTGGACTCTACGAAATCGTAGTGACAGGTGAGAATGGATGCGTATACACAGACGCCGTCACAGTGACTATTGACACTATACCTCCAGAAATGGAAATCCGTCAAGATGCACCACTGACCTGCCTAGATCTAGAAGTCTTGTTGTCTGTAGCATCAGATATCCCTGTCACAGATCATATATGGTCAGGTGCTGGAGTGGATGATGATCAAAGATTTAATGCTGCGATACTCGTCACATCTCCAGGTGTCTATACAGTATCTGCTGCATCTGTCATCAATGGCTGCCGGTCAGAAACCACGTATATCGTGCTGGATGAGACTATGCCTCCTACACTGAGCTCCTATGAGGATACCCTGAACTGCCTTAATAGGCAGATTGTGCTAGATGTGCAGGGCATGGGTGATACACTGCGCTATCAGTGGGGCGGTCCAGCAATCACGGCAGAGAATGAGAATGAGCCTAACCCTGTGGTGGATCAAGCCGGTCTCTATGAGGTCATCTTGACTACGGACGGCAATTGTCCAGTCTTAGGCTTTGTATTCCTCCGTCTGGATACTCTGCCACCTGACATAGAGATTCTGACTGACTCCTTTGATTGCGACGATCTAAGTATCACGATTGGTGTGGAGCCTGGAGAAGATGGACTGAGCTATCTCTGGACTGGCCCAGGTATAGATACTGAAATCGATAACGAGCCTACGATTACAAGCTCGGAAGCAGGCCTCTACGAACTCATTGTAGCTGAGGACAATGGCTGTACTGATACCATACGATACGATATAGAGGAATCCGCTGATATCCCCAGTATCGACTTGAGGGCGGACACGATCAGCTGTAGCCATCCAAGAGCTCTGATTGCCTCTACCAGCAATGCTACAGTGACCTATATGTGGGAAGGTCCAGGAATAGATGCTAGTAATGTCAATAGCCCGTCTCCTGAGGTAGATGCGCCTGGCATATATACTGTGACTATCATGGATAGCCTTGGCTGTGGTAATAGTACCATGATAGAAGTGGTAGCTGATACAGTAAGTCCAAGCATCCATTTTGGTGATTCGCTGATATCTTGCACGGCCTCATCCCTCGTGCTTACGGGAACGATCGATAACGCTGTAGATATAATCTGGTCTGGCCCAGCCATCGCGGCAGGTCAAGAAAGAGCCTTGAATCCCGAGATCGAAGGCCCCGGCACTTTCAGCGTCATTGCAACAAATAGTAATGGTTGTGAAAGTCGTGCAGCGGTAGAAGTGGGCTTGAGAGATGATGCGCCAGCGCTCAGCTTGCGTGCTGATACGCTTACTTGCTTGCGCACTCAAGTAAGCTTGGAGAGTAGTACCACGGCCTCTGTAGTCTACGAGTGGGAGGGCCCCGATATTGACGTGAACAATAGCTCAGAGGCCACTCCAGATATAGCAATCCCAGGTACCTATGAGCTGACGATTACCACGGTACAAGACTGTAAGACAATTGAGCGTATCGAAGTCTTCCAAGATACACTGGCTCCAGACCTTATCTTACCAACTGATACCCTCAGCTGTGACTCCATCTTGATAAACTTGTCACCTATATCGTCTAGGGCCATAAGCTATAGCTGGTCTGGTCCGAGCATCACCGCTGGGCAGCAATCAGTCGTATCTCCTAGTATAGATCTAGCTGGGGACTATGCTCTTACGGTCACTGCTGCCAATGGCTGTACCACCGAGGAAGTGATCTCGATCTACGCAGATACGGCTGCACCTGTGATCTTACTTATGGCTGATACCATAGACTGCATAGAGGAGTCTATACGCCTTGAGAATTCTTCCATTGCTAGAGAGTACGTCTGGACTGGAGCAGGGATTACTGATGAGAGTATCAATCTGCAGTCACCTTCAGTGAGTATTCCTGGACCTTACTGGGTCGAGGTCACGGGTGACAATGGATGTACGTCCTCTGCGAGCGTGACGGTGCAAGCAGATACTATCAGCCCTGTAGGGTCAGTAGAAGCAGAGATTATTACCTGTGCTAGGTCAGAGGTAGTGCTTGATCTGAGGACAGATGCTGCAGATCAGCTGTGGGCGGGCCCATCAATTACTGTAGTCAATGAAAACTTCATACATCCAGAAGTAGATCTCGCTGGACTGTATACTGTCATGCTTATAGGAGAGAATGGTTGTACGACGGAGCTTGAGCTGGAAGTCCAGATAGACACCCTAGCCCCTATCGCGCAGATCACTACGGATGGATTCGTCATCACATGTGAACAGCCAGATATCGCTCTCCTAGGTGATCGAAGCTCTGGAATAGGCTCCCTCATCTACGACTGGGAGCGAGTAGATGGACCTGTGCCAGAGGGATTGGTCGATAGCGTCTATTCTACCACTGGTCGTCCCGGTGTATATGTGCTCACGGTGACAGATGAGCAAAATGGATGTATGGACACTGATTCCATAGGGATAGAAATTGATGCCGATTTTCCGCGGTTGCAGGTAGACCCCTACGAAATCATTACATGTGCTCGGCCGGTAATTTCCCTGGACGGCTCTGGATCAGAATCTGGAGAAGAAGTGGTTTATTTCTGGGAGGGTCCTGGCATAGTGACTCTTGATAGTGCAGCCATCATAGATGTAGACCAAAGCGGTGAGTATAATCTGATTGTATACAATGCAGCGACTGGATGTAGAGCAGATACCACGATCATAGTCGATGATGATCTGAGAAGGCCAGAGATTTCGACTTCTGTAAGTGCAATCATCACTTGTGCTGAGCCCGAGGTAATACTGTCCAGTGAAGGATCAGATAATGGTTCAGCTTACGGTTTTCTGTGGGAAGGTCCTGGTATCACAGCCACAATCGAAAACTCATACAATCCAGTAGTCTCTATTCCAGGTGATTATACGCTGGTGATTACAGACTTCAGGAACGGTTGTACTTCCCAAAGAATTCAGCGTGTAGAGGAAATAGACAATCGCCCTACGGAGCTGCTCATATCTCTGAGAGATCCAAGCTGCGATGATGGTAGTGATGGCGTCATCTCCATCGATGGTATACAAGGCGGTGTACTGCCCATAGAATATTTCTTGAATGATATACCTCTGGCAGATACGCGAATTGCCAATCTCCTACCTGGTGAGTATATCGTAAGCATTCTCGATGCCAACGGCTGCTCACTCACAGATACTTTGACTCTACAGAAATTGGAGAAATTGCAGCTCGATGTGGGTGAGGACCAAGATCTAGAATTAGGTGATGACGCTGATATCAGAGCCCTGATCAATAAGGATAGTAGTGATATCACCGAGATACTATGGGATGGGCCCTACATCGATTGCTCATCTTGTCTGGACCAATTCTTCCTCCCTCAGAGGTCAGGCATATATTCTCTGCTCCTCACGGATAAAGATGGCTGCACTGCGTACGACGAGCTGTACATTAATGTGGCCATAGGAAATACAGCCTTTATACCCAATGTATTCAGTCCAAATGGCGATGCTGAAAATGATCGATTCAGACCTTTCATGTCTGATAAGGTAAGGCATATAGACGCAATCGAGGTCTACGATAGAGGAGGTAATCGAGTCTATCAGGCTACCATGCTCGATCCGTCAGTAGACCAGATAGGGTGGGATGGATCGTATCAAGGACAGCCGCTTGACCCGGGTGTATTCACCTATATCATGCAGTACACGCTCATCAATGGTCTGCAGATACAAACAAGCGGTGACGTGACCCTAATAAAATAATCACCTTATCAAAATATCCGTGAGTATCTCTGGTTATTATACAGTGCTCAGGCAGCGTATCACTTGATTTTGACGTCTTTAAAAGGCTAGGGGCAGACTGTGTGTTTCTGGAATTTTAAAGAAGAATGAATGATATACCCTAAGAAAATTACCACGACTAACTACGTAAGGCTTATCACTTTTTTGATAAGTATGATGGTAGGCTTTTATGGCCTCGCTCAACCTTGTTCCTGTACCCAGTGTCCTGTACGGACCGTGGACCTCGTGCCAGGAACGATCCCTATATCTGTAGAAGGTCTCACCAATGATGACCTATCTGATCCTGCTCAGGGGATATGTGCTGTACGTCTAGAATTTGTGCATGGGGATATAGGAGATATGACCATAGAGCTCGTCAGTCCAGCAGGGACGTCGGTCTTACTAGTAGGGCCTTTTTCGCTCTGTGGCTTTACTGGGGGCAACACCTGGAATGTCACCTTCTTACCATGTGGAGATCCAGTATCTCCCGATCCAGGATTTACTGATAGATGGGACAACTGTGATTTTGAAAATACTTTTGACGTAGATTACTCAGGATCTTACTATCCTGCTGTTGGCTGTCTAGAAAATTTTAATACAGGACCGGCCAATGGGACATGGCAGCTTAATTTCTTAGATAATCTGCCAGGAAGCTTTGGTGATATCCAAGATTTAGAAATTACTTTTTGTGATTTGACAGGCGCGCTTAAGTGCGAGACAGCCATATGTAACGCTACACAGGCTAGCTTACCAGATGACATATTTGATTGTACGGGAGAGAATATCACCATCCGCGAAGGAAATAATCCTCTCTTATTTACACATACATGGAGTACTATGGATGGTGATATCATATCTGGTCAAGGGTCCAATGAGATCACTGTAGGTGATAGCGGTACCTATACTGTGGTGATAGAAGGACCCGATCCAGTGAGTGGCCTTCTGTGTTTTGATACGGCAAGCATAGAAGTCAGCCTATCCATGTTTGAAGTACCCGAACTGGTCTTTGACCCAGTCTATGAGTTCGAGTGTGGTCAGACAAGTTTGACGATCGACCCTCTTGTCATCAATCCACTTGCCCTAGATTCTGTGCTATGGACTACGACTAATGGAACTATCATAGGAAGTGACAATAATACCTCCGTCGTAGTAGGTGACATTGGTACATACAATGTGACGGTGATGAATCCAGACAGCTGCGAAAACTCTTACGTCATTACCGTGGTAGGTGATATTGCAGAGCCCATATTCACCATTGATTCTTTTGAGCAGATTACTTGTCGAAATCCGATTGCGACGCTCAATCTTTCTGATGTAGCAATCGATGATACAGTCCGATGGACTGGTCCAGGTATAGTGCCAGGTGAAGATAGTCAGATGCTCACAGTCAGTGAAATGGGCATTTACACTGCCACAGTTACGGGAGAGAATGGTTGCATCACAGCACATAGTGTGCTGGTCACAGTCGATACAGTATCACCTGAGATCAGTATATCACAGACTGGCCCTGTGCCCTGTGAAATGTTTGAAGCACAGCTCATTGCCACGGCTGATGTGCCACTTGAGGATGTGCTGTGGACTGGTCCAGGAATCACAGCCCTCACAGAATCATTGGTCAATCCTATGATAAGTACACCAGGTCAGTATAGCTTGACTGTGACCGATACTGCTAATGGATGCTCGACTACGATCACGGAGAACACGCTAGACTTTGGAATTCCTCTATCAGGATTTTTACTTGAAACTCGTGAGCCCAGCTGCGAAAGACCACAGCAGGGAGTCATATCCATCACGGATGTCATAGGAGGTACCGAGCCCATAAGAGTGTTTATAAATGATCAGCAAGTCGCATCTACAAGCCAGACGGACCTGGGATCCGGAGAGTATGCTGTGCTAGTCACAGATGACAATGGCTGCGAACTCCGTGATACAGTCAACTTTGCCGATATACAAGATCTGACGCTAGATATAGGTCCCGATCTGGAAATAGAGTTAGGGGACAATGTGGATCTAGATCCTGCCATCAACAAGGACCCTTCAGCGCTAGTGGAGATCCTATGGACGGGAGCCGCCATTGATTGCGAGACCTGCTTACAGCAGATGCTCTCCCCACAGCGATCTGGCACCTATACGATCCGCTTGCTTGATGATATCGGTTGTCTACGCGAAGACGAGGTATACATCAATGTCACTCGAGGGAATACAATTTATGTACCCAATGTTTTCAGTCCTAACTCTGATAACATTAATGATACCTGGGAACCTCTCTTGACGGATAAGATAGAGATGCTCAATGATGTAAGCGTCTACGACCGCCTGGGTAATCAAGTCTATCAAGCTCAGAATATCTCCCCAGGCGTCACTGTGCAGGGCTGGGATGGCATATTCAAAGGGGAACTACTCACACCAGCCGTATTTAGCTACGTGATCAGGTATACCTTGATATCAGGAGAGGTGCTGATTCAGAGTGGAGATGTTACCTTAGTGAGATAACTCACCATCTCAATACATACCTCCATGCCGCTACGCATGCGCACGCCCGCAGACTATCAGGAGCAGTACGCTCGGAGTATATCTGATCCAGAAGGGTTTTGGTCAGATATGGCCCTGCATTTTTTTTGGCGAAAGCCACACCATACCACACTAGAATGGAACTTTGAAAAGCCGAGTATAAAGTGGTATCAGGGTGCTCAGCTCAATATCAGTGAGAACTGTCTGGATAGACATCTCAAGGATAAGTCCGATCAGACGGCTATCCTCTGGGTGCCCAATGATCCTGGAGAGGATTCTGTCTCCATCAGCTACGCCGAGCTACACCAGCGAGTCTGTACGTGTGCTTCTGCACTGATTGATCTGGGCATAGGAAAAGGGGATAGAGTGGTACTGTACATGCCTATGGTCCCTGAGCTAGCTGTGGCTGTACTCGCCTGTGCTCGCATAGGAGCCATACACAGCGTAGTCTTTGCTGGTTTCTCTGCTCAGGCGCTCGCTGATCGAGTAGATGACGCGCAGGCATCCATGATCATCTGCAGTGACTATAGTCGTAGAGGAGCTAAGATCATTCCTATCAAAGCTGTAGTAGATGACGCGATGGAGCTATCCTGTGATAGTGTGCAGCACGTCATAGTTCACGCTCATACAGGTGGAGATATATCATGGCATGATCATGATCATAGATGGTCAGAGCTGATGCAGCGTGCTTCACGGACGTGTGAGGCGACAGTCATGGAGAGTGAGGATCCGCTATTTATCCTGTATACGTCTGGTAGCACCGGCAAGCCCAAGGGCGTAGTCCATAGTACGGCTGGATATATGGTCTACGCCGCCTACAGTTTTACCAATGTGTTTCAGTATGATCCAGGCGATATCTACTGGTGTACAGCTGATATAGGATGGATCACAGGACATACCTATATCATTTATGGTCCTCTACTCGCTGGAGCGACTACCATGATGTATGAGGGAGTTCCTACTTATCCTGATGCTGGACGATTTTGGCAGATATGTGAGCAGCATCGCGTCTCCCAGTTCTACACTGCTCCCACAGCCATCCGTGCACTCATGGTGCATGGCCATCACTTCCCTGAGCAGTACGATCTCTCCGCCCTCAAGGTCATCGGCACCGTGGGCGAACCCATCAATGAGGAAGCGTGGCACTGGTACAATCAGTACATAGGCAGACACCGAGCCCCTATAGTAGATACATGGTGGCAGACAGAAACAGGTGGTATCATGATTACTAGCTTGCCAGGAATTACTGACACTAAGCCGACTTACGCTGCATATCCGCTTCCAGGCATCAGACCCGTACTTGTATCACCCGAGGGAGACTTGATCGAGGAAAATGAGAAAGAGGGTTTGCTCTGCATCGACTATCCGTGGCCCTCTATGATCAGGACCACCTACGGAGATCATGAGCGCTGCAGACAGACGTATTTTTCAGCCTTTTCAGGCAAATACTTTACAGGCGACGGTGCCCGCCGCGATGCCGATGGTAGGATACGTGTCATAGGGCGAGTGGATGACGTCATCAATGTATCTGGCCATCGTCTAGGCACAGCAGAAATAGAAAATGCCATCAATGAGCAATCCTCTGTCATAGAGTCTGCAGTAGTCGCATACCCACACGATATCAAGGGCCAGGGCATATGTGCATTTGTGATCTGTGATATAGACAGACCAGATCTGAGTAGTGACGTCTGCCTCACTGTGCGCAAGATCATAGGTCCTGTAGCGACGCCTGATCGCATCTACATCGTCAGCTCACTACCTAAGACTCGCTCTGGAAAGATCATGCGCCGTATCCTACGCAAGATCGCATGCGGCGAAAGCGATGGGATCGGCGATACCTCCACATTACTCAATCCAGAGTGTGTAGATCTGATCATACGTCAAGTGGAGAAGGAAGATATGCAATAGTCGATACGAGCTAGCGATCTGTCGATCAAATGCTGCTATGTACAAGCAAGAGTACATCTTGATAGCAATGAAGGGATGATTTAATCTTTTCACAACTGTTCAGAACTCAATTATCATTAACTCAAATCACAAAAAAGCAATGAACACACGCAGATATACTCGAGATCATAGCTCCAAAAAGACCATGTCATCCATAGGCGGTATGGCATTTGTCGCCTGTATGTTTTTTGGCCTGGCTCTTGGATTTGCTACAGGAAATGTACCCACCTTCTTATTTATAGGTATGGGTGTAGGAATGATTGCCTCGGCTGCTATCCGGCTAGCAGATCATAGGGAAAAGCATCTCCATGAGTCAGATATAGACATGGACTGATGCTACAGGACATATTATAAGTCTTCTCATAGCCACGGGAGTCAAGCGCCTCTATCAGTCATAAGTGAATCTCAGATTCAGCTCGACATCGGAGTACACATCTCTATAAGACAGCCATTAGCTTCTGTGAGATAGCCCACGCGCTGTCCCCAAGGCTTGGTGCTGATATCCTCTAGGACCAAAGCGCCAGCATCCACGGCACGTTTCCAATCCTGATCTAGATCGTCTGAGACGAAGGCCAGCTCTATACCTACGGGCTTGTCCAGATGGCCTATGGCGCTGAAGCCTGTTTTCAGATTGGAGGCACCTAGCTCTAGAGAAGCCATGGCCAGAGTAGTGGCACCTGTGACCAGCTCGGCATAGTCTTTTTCTGGAGTGATAAATTTCCTTTGAAAACCAAAGGCTTGCTCAAAGAAATCGAGCGATCGCTCTACATCTTGGACATATAGAATAGTATAGGCATATGAGAGCATAGCTTAAAGATATAAGTCCTTTTCCACCAAAGACGTGACTAGTATCCTTCGTTCTGTTCTAGATTAGGATTGGCATTGATATCTGCTGACGGGATAGGGTAGACTCGTCTAAATTCTGAGGCACCACGTCCCTCTGGGACTCCACCTTTCCACGCCCAGAGATACTCTGAGCTAGTGAGTAAACCATATCGGACGAGATCCGATCGTCTGTAGCCTTCCCAGTAGAGCTCGCGAGCGCGCTCATCCAAGAGGAGATCAAGATTGAGTTCGTCTTGGCTGATATTTCCACCAGGTCCCTGATACGTCCTTTCACGTACGGCATTGAAGTAGTCAGTCGCTTTGGCCCTGTCCTGACCTGATCTGAGGAGAGCTTCAGCAGCAGTAAGATACACTTCACCTAGTCGCATGAGCGGAAAGTCTGTGTCCGCATGCTCCATATTACTTCCAGGACTACCGTCACTGGTGACATTTCTGAACTTAGATACGGCATAGCCTTGATTGTAATCTGGGATCGTGGCGATCTCGAGCGACTGCCCTTCGGTAGAGAAAAGCGCTCTCCGGTCAAAGCTTGTAGATCCTAAGCGATAGGTAAAGTCTCGCTGACCTAATCTGACGAATATCTCCGCCGGACCTATTGCATCAAGACTTGCAGGAGCGGAGCCCTGGGTCAATATATTATCTGTATCCGCGTCGCCAAGCACTATGTCACCCTCATCACTTCGCAAGCGCACAGAAAGATCACCTGCCTGACCGTCATACGCGGTATACCATAGGTCTTGATCCTCTTGATAGACGAGCTCAATATTGCCTCCTACTACTGATGATCCTTCTAGTTCCACAGAGCTGATCCGCTGGAGCGAATAGCTATTGTCATTGAGATCCACGGTGAGGTAGTAGATGCCTGCGTCTGGTACAGTGATGGCACCGCCATTGCTCTCTAGTATGCCGTCACCTTCATTATCACCTAAGACCAGAGCATTTGCTGGGATGCGAGTGATGAGAAACGTGCTATTGTCCTCTGGAAAGACCTTGATACCCTCGTAGACTCCATCGTCTGCTGCAGAACTTATAGACGTACTCACATCATCATATTGATAGTCATTGTAGTCGCCTGGTACGTACAGTTTCTTGTATCCTGCTGTCCCACCTGGATTGAAATCTGATACGATCCCGCCAGCACTTTCTAGGTCAAACTGGTTGACAAGCTGCGGCGTAGTACGCAGTCCTGCCCATCCATTCACCACTCCAAATTCCTCAGCATCTAGCACACCGCCTATACTAGCACGAATGATAAATGTGGTACCACCCCAGGTACGTGTGTTCAATCCATCAAAGGTGATAGGGAAGATGATCTCTTGTGACCTGTCATTATCAGCAAGGAAAAGATGATTATAGGCAGGCTCCAAGGAGTATGCGCCACTCTCTATGACTCGTTCACTATATGCCGCTGCATCAGCATATCGATCCTGTCCTATGTGTGTCTCTGCATTGAGATAAAGCTGCGAAAGAAGTGTCCAGACTGCACCCTGATCTGCACGACCATAGTCGCTGGTGCCTACAGCCGCTATCTCATCCTCGATATCTAGGAGCTCCGACTCAATAAAGTCGAAGATAAAATCTGCATCTCGCTGCTCTGGAAAGAAGGCTCCTACAGCATCATCTTCCGTCACAAAGGGAACATTCCTGAACAGATCTAGGGCGTGATAGTAACTCAGAGCTCTCAGAAATCTCGCTTCTGCACGATAGCTCGGAATCTCAGCCCTCGTGGCAGCTGATACCCCGCGACTGTCTAGGAGCTCGGGAGTCGTCTGACGCAGAAGCTCATTGGTCACAGATACCTGATAAAAGATGCGGTAGTACATCGCTGCTATAAATCCGTCACTCGCTGTCCAGTCTAGCTCATGAAAATCCGCGATGGTCTGATCATTCCAGCCTATGACTGCCTCCTCGGTGGGAAGCTCTTGCATCTTCCAGTACAGTCTCAGGTAGGAGCTGAAGCCTTCATCTATACCGCCTATATCACCATTTCCGGCAGGACCTGATTGACCTGTGACAGCCAAGCCAGCATAGCACTTCGCGAGGACAGCCAGGTAAGCTTCCTCGTTTTCAAATACGGCATCAGCAGTAGTCAATTCATCATCCAGCGGTACAGTATTTAGATCGTCAAAGCAAGATGATAGACAAAGAAGCAGTGCTGCAAAGGAGACGCTGATAAGGAAAGTCGATGTTTTCATTGAATTATATTTCATGATATCTCTTGCTTAATTAAAGTTGATATCCACACCGAGGACAAACATCCTTGAGCGCGGATAAAGATTATTATCAATACCACCAAATACCTCCGGATCCAATCCATCATACTGCGTGATAATAAATGGATTCTGCACGGTAGCGTAGAGACGTAGGTAATCAAATAGACCGTCTTCAAATTTATAGCCCATGGTAATGTGGTCCATGCGGAAGAAACTAGCTTTCTCCACAAAGTGATCGCTAAATGTCACTTGCGATTGATTCTCGACCTGATTATCCACGCCAGAGCGATGCAGATTACTCAGAGCATCGCTGATACGATTGACTCGTCCTAGGAATCCACCATCTGTCTTGATATTATTATAGACGTAGTTACCCAGATTAGCTCGTCCAGCAAAGGAGAAATCAAAATTTCCCACATTGAGATTTGACGTAAGTCCAAGCACTACATCTGGCGCTGGATTTTCAAATCGATACTTGTCCGCTTCATTGATGACCTCATCACCATTTCTATCTACATATTCTCCAGGGATGATATTTCCCTCATCATCGTATGCTTGCTCAAATACAAAGAAGGAGCGCAGAGGGAATCCTACGCTGTGAATCTGGATATTGGATCCCACACCACCTGCTATGCCTCCTGTGAGGATACCTATGTAGTCTGGATCGTCGATAGCAGTAAGCTTTACCACTTCGTTACTATTGAGAGCGGCATTGGTAGAGAGTTCCCACGTGACTTTATCATTCTTCACGGGCGTGATCCAGAGACCAAGTTCTACACCGCGATTGGTGAGATTACCCACATTGGTAGTGAGGAAATTAGTGAGATTGGCGCCTGCTGATACTGGTATGTCATTGAGGATATCGCGAGTATCACGCTTGTAGAAATCAAGTGTTCCAGAGATACGGTCTTTGACCAGTGAAAAGTCCATGCCGACATTGAGAGTAGTGGTCTCTTCCCAGCGGATAAACTGGTCGTAGCCATTGGGTCGCTGTGTGAAGAAGAATCGATCGCCAAATTGATATCGAGCAGTGACCTGGCTTTCAGTGTAGAGACCTTGGTAAGCGTAGTACAGGCCTATATTCTCCTGGCCCGTGATGCCCCAGCTTGCGCGCACCTTGAGTCTATTGAGATAGTCTTTGTCATTATCCACCAGTCGATAAGCGATAGCAGCACTGGGAAATAATCCCCAGCGATTGTCTGGACTAAATCTTGATGTACCATCTCGCCTGATAGAAGCTGTAAGCATCAGATCCTCATTCCACACCAGATTAGCTCTGGCAAATAGACCTATGAGGACGAGCTCCTGCGCACTGGTGTCAGCCACCACGAGTTTTGTAGTCAGCTCTTCACTTCTTGCTCTGCCTTCTTCTTCAAATCTCTGATAGCTATAGCCCGCCATCAGGTCGAGCTTGGCCCTACTGCTAATGTCTTGCTTATAGTTGAGATAAAATTCTAGCAGACTGTTTTTTCGCTCACCGCTAAATTCACTGAAAAAGCCTGTATTAGAATGCGCTGCGATGGAATCAGTAAAGTTGGTCCCTTCACCCTGGCTATAGTCATAGGCTACATTGATATTAGCTCTCAGAGCAGGCAAGAAGGGCATGCGGTAATCCGCTGAGAAGCTTGTCACTAATCGATTGACTGTGGTCTCATCGCGAGACTGCTCTAGTAGAGCGATAGGATTAGCATCCGATAGTCCTACGACGGTAGAGCGATCACTTGGCTTGAGCCATGCGAAGTAATTTCCAAATTCATTTCCCTGAGGATCAATGATAGGCTGCGTAGGATCAAAACTCGCAGCTGCACCTATAGCACCACGATTAGCAAATAGATTTTCTACACGCGAGGCCTTGAGGCCAAAGTTGAGCTGAAGCTTATTATCAAGTAAGCGGGGATTGATATTGATATTGGCTGTATAGCGATTAAATTCCTCAGTCCTCAAGACTCCATCGAGATCAGACAGACCAAAAGAGGCGCGTATAGGTACATTGCCTATACCACCGCTGAGACCTACCGTATGCTCCATACCAAAGGCCTGCTGATATATCTCATCTTGCCAATCTGTGCTCGCATTGCCCAGCAGAGCAAACTGATCACTTTCTTCGCCAAATCTGTCCGTCACCAGCGATCTGAATTCATCCGCATCGAGTACATCTACACGACCTACGGTGTTGCTGAGAGAGGCCTTTCCAGAGTAATTGACTTTCCAGCCTGTGCCTATGCGTCCTGTCTTGGTAGTGATGAGGATGACACCTCCCGAGGCGCGGTTTCCGTATATTGCCGTGGCACTAGCATCTTTAAGTACAGTGATAGTAGCGATATCAGTAGGGTTGATGACATTGAGCGGATTTCTGCTTCCTCCTACACCACCAAAATCATAAGGTACACCATCGACCACATAGAGCGGATCATTGCTCGCTCGTATGGAGGATTCTCCCCTGATACGTATAGTCGCACCAGCACCAGGATCTCCACCTACTGTGACGGATACTCCCGCTACTTTACCTGCGAGCATCTGCTGAGCGCTGGTGACGACACCTTTATTAAAGTCTTTGGAGTCTACAGTCTGGATGGCGCCAGTGAGATCTTCTTTTTTTACTTCACCATAGCCGATGACCACGACTTCATCTAGTAATTTACCTTCTGTGAGTGCCACATCTATAGTAGTCCGTCCATCTACGACGATGGTCTGCGATTCAAAGCCCGCATAGCTGATCAGCAGAGTAGCGTCAGCAGCGCAGGTGAGCTGATAGTTACCTTCGATATCCGTGAAAGTCCCATCATCAGTGCCCTCCACGGTGATATTAGCAGAGATGAGGCCTTCGCCTGTGGTAGCGTCGGTAATTTTTCCTGAGACAGATATTTGGGCGAAAGCCCCACTAGTAAGTATCAAGACTAGCGATATCGTCAAGAACTGTCGAGACAAGAATAGTTGCTTGTTTGGCATCAGAGGAGATTTAGTAACAATTTGATCAAATATACTTACACTTTAATTATCTTCGTGTCAGTGGTACACTATCTCGTGACCAGATGACTCATTTGTTTAACTCTTCACTCTTAATACTACAACGTCATGAAAAAAAATCTACTCATTTTTCTATTAACCATCTCCTGCGGAGTGCTTATGGCACAGCATTCCATAGGCATGATAGGACCTGCTACGCCCTTTGGCTGGGATGCAGATACCAATATGGTGCAGCGCGATTCTGTGACTTGGGAACTTGACATCTTTCTCACAGATGGAGAAGCCAAGTTCAGAGAAAATGATGACTGGACACGCAGCTGGGGAGGCGTTGATTTTCCTACAGACACTGCCATCCTCAATAGCTTTGACAATATCCCCGTCATAGCAGGTCAGTATCACGTGGAGCTCGATACAGCTGTACCAGAATACCGATTTGAGCTCATGTCACCCATGGGTATCATAGGTAGTGCCACGCCCAATGGATGGGATAGCGATATCAATATGTATCCAGATCAGAGCAATCCTAATGCATGGTTTATCGTCCTCGATCTCGTGGCTGGTGAGTGCAAGTTTAGACTTGATGATGACTGGACAGACAACTGGGGAGGCGGTAATTTCCCTATGGATACAGCGGAGTACAATAGTGCGGGCAACATAGTCGTCGACCAAGCTGGTGAGTACTTTATCACATTTGACACAGCTACGCTGATCTATGAATTTAGAGAAAACGTCAATTTCCAGAGCATCGGTCTCATAGGTAGCGCTACACCTTCAGGCTGGGATGCGGATACTAATATGGTCAAGGATGCCAATGATCCCAATCTCTATCAGCTAGATATAGACCTCATAGATGGTGAAGTGAAGTTCAGAGCTAATGACGACTGGGCAGACAACTGGGGCGGAACGGACTTTCCAAGCGGAATCGCAGTATCAAACAGTCCAGATAATATCCCAGTGACCGCAGGAAGATACAGAGTGAGCTTTAATGTAGAGACTCTGGAGTACAGCTTTACTGAGTTGATTGATTACGCTACAGTGGGTATCGTGGGTACAGCGGTCAATGGTGACTTCACCACCATATCTGCTATGGATAAGCTAAGTGCCGAGGACTACAGTGTGCGCATGGATCTATCCAGCGGTGATCTCCTCTTTGTGGCTAATGAGGATCTAGCCATCAACTGGGGTGGCGGAGATTTTCCTAGTGGTGTAGCAGAGCGAAATGGAGCTCTCGTGCCAGTCGCAGAAGGCGACTATATCATCACGTTCAACTCTGTCTCGGGCGCTTACAATTTTGAGCTCGTCGTAGAGTTTGACGCTATGGCGCTAGTCGGTAAGTCTGGTCCATTCGGTGAGTGGCCATCTGACGGTGATATGGGTGCTGTAGATCTCTTCCTAGAAAAAGACAGCGAAAACGTCAATGCATGGTCATACTCTGGCGTAGAGCTGGGCAACTTTGCTGATGTAGAAGATGGCGGAGTGAAGTTCAGAGCAGACACAGCATGGACTAATAACTGGGGGGCTGCAGAGTTTCCGGCAGGAGTAGGTGTAGCCAATGGACCCAACATCGAGCCAGTAGCTGGTACCTATGACATAGCATTTAATGATGTAAGTGGAGAGTATATCTTCTCTGAGTCATCAGCTACTCGTGATCTGATCAAGCCAGAGGCGATCCTGCTATTTCCTAATCCAGCTGACGAGCAGATCACCATCGATCTGAGCGTACTAGAGGTGACGGGTGAGATGGATATCACGCTCTCCGATTTTCAAGGTAAGCCTATCCGTCAGACATTACATGAGGCGGCTCCACAGGTGACACTTCACACGGCTGATCTTGGTGCGGGTATGTACATAGTGACGATTCGCTCAGAGAATTTCTTACTCAGCAAGAAATTTATGGTGAAGTAGTAGTC
Source organism: Saprospiraceae bacterium (assembly GCA_020630495.1). Taxonomy (GTDB): domain Bacteria; phylum Bacteroidota; class Bacteroidia; order Chitinophagales; family Saprospiraceae; genus JAHDBH01. The sequence continues at coordinate 19,130 of JAHDBH010000002.1, read as the reverse complement.
TATTATAGACATGATATATGGAGGGTCATCTTGCTTGCAAGGTGGCCCTTTATTGTGTGCCGAGATGGGAGGATGCGTATATTCGTCAGATGAAGAAGTCTGTCATTGTATTTCTCTTGGCTCTTATGAGCATAGGGGCTTTCGCCCAAAGGAAAATGTCTAAAAAAGCATTGCGTAGCAGCAGTACTGCAGCTGTGATGGAGGATCCTTTACTTCATCGATATGATGCTCTGGAGTGGAGACATATCGGTCCCTATAGAGGTGGCCGTTCATGTACCGTAGCAGGTGTAGAAGGAAAGCCACTTCTCTACTACCAAGGCAGCACAGGCGGTGGAGTGTGGAAGACTACAGATGGAGGCAATAGTTGGCACAATATCAGCGACGGCTACTTCGGTGGATCCATAGGAGCTATCGCGGTGAGCCAAAGCGATCCCAATGTCATCTACGTCGGTGGCGGTGAGCAGACCCTTCGGGGTAATGTCTCCTACGGATATGGCATGTGGCGGTCTGTAGATGCAGGCAAGACCTGGACGAGCATAGGGCTCAAAGAGAGCAGACACATCGCGCGGATCCGCGTACATCCTGATGATCCAGATATCGTACTCGCAGCAGTGATAGGAGATATCTACAAGGGTACATCAGAGCGGGGAATCTACAAATCACTAGACGGCGGTGTCACATGGAAGCAAGTCCTATACGTCAATCAAGATGCAGGAGCCTGTGATCTCACATACGACCCTAGCAATCATCGTATCATGTATGCCAGCACATGGAATGTAAGGCGCACACCCTATAGCTTCAGTTCAGGGGGAGAAGGATCTGCGCTGTGGAAGAGTATGGATGGTGGTGACACATGGGAGGATATCTCCGCCCGAGATGGTCTGCCAGGCGGCACATGGGGTATCAGCGGGGTGGCCGTATCACCCGTGGACGGAGATCGCATCTATGCCATCATAGAAAATGCCAAGGGCGGAGTCTATAGATCTGACGACGGAGGAGACTCATGGAAGCTCATCAATTCTGATAGATCTCTGCGTCAGCGTGCATGGTACTACACCCGCATCTATGCAGGTACACAAAGCATAGATGATGTACACGTGATGAATGTGGGCTATCATCAATCCTCTGACGGCGGCAAGAGCTGGAAGCGACTTGGTACGCCGCACGGGGATCACCATGATCTGTGGATCGATCCCAATGATGATCAGCGGATGGTGATCGCAGATGATGGCGGTGCGCAAGTCACCACGGACAAAGGAGAAAACTGGACCACCTATTACAATCAGCCTACAGCGCAGTTTTACCGGGTGACCACGGACCATGCATTTCCATTTCGCATCTATGCGGCACAGCAGGACAATAGCACCATCAGAATCGCCAGCCGTACCACAGGATGGAGTATAGGAGAGCGCGACTGGGAGTCTACAGCGGGTGGAGAATCAGCACACATAGCAGTCCATCCCGAAAATAATGAAGTCGTCTACGGCGGTAGCTACGATGGGTTCCTTACGCGACTCGATCATCGCACAGATGCATTGCGAGCCATCAATGTATGGCCAGACAATCCTATGGGTCACGGCGCTGAAGAGATGAAATACAGATTTCAGTGGAATTTTCCCATCTTCTTCAGTCCGCATACCGCCGATCGACTCTACACAGCGAGCAATCATCTTCACGTGAGCACGGACGAGGGGCAGAGCTGGCAGACCATCAGCCCCGATCTCACCAGGAATGACAGTACCAAGCTAGGATCCAGTGGCGGCCCTATCACCAAGGACAATACAAGTGTGGAATACTACTGCACCATCTTTGCCGCAGCCGAGTCGCCTCGTATACAGGGAGTGCTCTGGACTGGATCAGATGATGGTCTGGTCCATGTGAGCCAAGATGGAGGCGACAACTGGAGTGAAGTGACTCCCGCAGGCCTACCCAAGTGGGCTCAGATCAATGATCTCATAGCCGATCCGCACCATGATGGTGGCTGCTACATCGCTGCCACTTCCTATAAGAGTGGTGACTATCAGCCTTATCTCTACCGTACTAGAGACTATGGAGCTACGTGGAAGAGGATCGACCGGGGCATAGATCGCTCCCACTTTACCAGAGCCATAGAGGTGGATCCAGTAGTACCCGAGCTACTGTACGCAGGTACCGAGTCAGGCATGTATCTGAGCTACGATGATGGCAATCAATGGTATCCCATGCAGCTCAATCTGCCAGTGGTGCCCATCACGGATCTCAAGGCCAAGGACGAGTCTCTCGTAGTCGCCACCCAGGGACGCTCGCTCTGGATCATGGACGATCTATCAGCTATCAGGACGCTGTCTGTGCAGTCCTCAGACGACTATGTCATATATCCTGCCAAGGGAGCATATCGCATGCGCGGTGGACAAGGTCGCTCACGGAGTGCTGGGACTAATCATGCGTCAGGCGTGCAACTACACTACTACATCGACAGTGTCCATACGGACGACACGCTCATCATGACCATATTCACAGAGCAGATGGACACTGTGCGGAGCTTCAGCTCCGCCGAGAAGGGTGCAGAAGGTTGGTCTCCAGAAAGCGGATCCAATACTTTCTCTTGGGATATGCGACTGCCGCCAGCTACACGATTTGATGGAATGATCTTATGGTGGGCGAGCCTCAGCGGACCCGTGGCAAAACCTGGAGGATACATCGCTCGCCTCTCTGTGAATGGTGAGGACGTGACGTCCCAAGCATTTCACATACACAGTGATCCCAGACTGTCGTGGAAAGATGCTGACTATCAGGCACAGTACGATTTTGAAATGAGTGTCTATGAGAAAGTTGATGAAGCGCATCGCGCTATCAAGTCTATGCGTCAGGTAAGGGAACAAATGGAATTTTATGACCATCGCTTATCAGAGGACGAGGAAGATATACGTGGACTAGCAAGCGATATAGATAGCGTGATGACGGATATAGAAGAATCCCTCTATCAGACGCAGAATCGCAGCGGACAGGATCCGCTCAATTTTCCCATTCGTCTCACTAATAAGCTTGCCCATCTCAATAGCCTCAGTCAGATGGGTGAAGGACCACCCACTGCACAGTCTATCGCAGTGCGCGATGAGTTGATAGCAAGGATAGATGAGCAGCTTGACAGGTATGAGCAGATCAAGACAGAGATGATACCTCAGTACAATCGTCTCATCAGAGAGCGCGAAGTAAAAGCGATTTCTCTACCGGACTAGCATCTGCTCTACATAGTAGTGTAGCATCTGCTCTATCTCTGCTGGGATATTGTCACGCTGTATCTCTGTCAAGGACGGAAGATGCTCGGCATAGTAGTAATGCTCGTGTGCCATGGTAAGCAGATTAGTCGCCAGCGCATGCGGATAGGCAAAGTCAGCGCGCACCGCTGAGATGAGATCTGCGACCAGATTGCTGACTTCCTTATAATTGCGAAAGAGCCCGGCACGATTTTCCTGATCTACATCCTTGGTATGGTAAGCCTTGCCATAGTTTTCTAGTACGATGGTGTGCAACCTTCTCTGATGGACAAATTCTACACTATCAGGCTCCGCAGCAGCGGCTATGACAGTGGACAGAGCTCGCTGCAGGCGCTCCGCTGGTAAGACAGTATTGCGGATATCTATCTCGATCAGATATTTCATATAGTCCCAGTACCAAGACGTCAGATATATCAGCAGGTAGTGCTTATTCTTAAAGTATCGGTAAATCGAGGCCTCCGTAGACCCCATCGCCTTAGCGAGTTGCTTAAAATTAAATGCCTCAAATCCTGACTCGGCCAATACATCGATACTGTGCTGTATGATGCGCTTTCCTAAGCTAGTCTGCAGTGGGTCTCTGAGGTAGCATTGTGGGTTGACTTCGATAGTAATACTTACAGACATGATAGCTAATATATGCCCTTTCGGGCAAATGCCTCTGTTTTCTCACATATGTTATCTAAAAGACTGATTACGAGTGAATTGTAAAAATTATAGTAGAATTTTATATTTATATAATCTATTGATATTCAATGAATTATAAAAATCCTAGGAGCGATAGATTTTAACCCTATTCCATCGAAAATCTACTTGGATTCGTCGAGCGGAGTGGAGATCAGTGTGACCACGGGGCATCTTTGATTTGTCAATGCGGCCAAAGGGTCATGACAACAAAGCAATTTAATTTATCAACTTTTTTTAAACCCCCAGATCCAATACATCATGAGAAATCTATCTATCCAGTGGTCCAGACTCCAATCTCCTAAGAGTAATTACTTCGCCTCCACAGATCTACGATCCAATGCAGGATTCTCTTACGCTCACAATACCATAAGGGAGCAATTAGCTCAGGAAGTAAAGATCAGCGCCAGACTTACATGGATCAGTCTCTATGTATTGACCATGACGATGTCTGTGGTAGGCATTCTGGGTATGGGATTATAAGATATGCTCACTGGAGCACACGCCAAAAAACCTTGGTCAAAGGCAGCACTACCCCGTGCTGCCTTTATTTTTTTTGCCATAGGCAAGAAAGAAGAAAAGATCTAAGATTGACTCAAAGAGAAATTAGTACATACCATAAATCGTAAAGTGCTGCTTACCCCCGCAGCACACATCCTTCACGGCGATTGTCGGCCGATCCCAAGGTGTCATTTGCGCTTGACGCTATCGCATGCACTCCGCCAAAGTACATATTGCGCTCTGTCCATATACTCTGGGTAGCCTGTTCTGCGATAGACTCCGACCATCCTGGCTCTGTATGGAATGTACCGTGTGCGAGATTACATCTTGGAGCTTTGATGGCTTCTTCTAGATTGCTGCTTTTTAAGAAACGCACAAGAAACTGGGCCAGGATGTAAGGTATACGATCAGCGCCGCCTGTGCCAGCTAGCACTGTATCCTGATCACTCACAGCTATCAGTGGGGTCATCATACTGCGCAGACGGCTCGCAGGGATCCAACTACCTATGCCATCTGGGAGTAGAGATGGCTCGCCTAGCATATTATTGAGATGAATGCCTGTACCAGGCACTACTACGCCGCTACCTTCGCCAAGTGAGAAGCTCATACAGACGTGATTTCCTTTGGCGTCAGCAATAGACATATGGGAAGTACCACCAGCGATAGACTGCTGGCTGTTCTTTGCGTTGATTCCTGATATCTCAGCGAGCGCTGCTAGATCCGTACCGCATCTTCGCACCTGTGCCAATCTGGGCACGAGCAGATCTAGCGTGTGCACCTCATGGAGGAGAGCAGCAAGTATGTAGCCGCCAAGGCTAGGCTTATCTGGTGTATAGATAGAGTGACCTTTCCAAAGGAAATGTAGCGGAGTCGAATCTATAGTCCTGTACTGCTGCAAGTCTGCGACGCGCAAGTGGCCCTCATCACCTGTGATCTCGGCGATTGCATGAGCTATTTCGCCCTGGTATAAGATATCGATTCCTTCATGGGCTATGACATCTATGCTCGCGGCGAGATCAGGTATTCTGATCAGTGATCCTATAGGCCTTACCTCGCCCTGATCATCCAGCACAGCAGCGGATAGGTCAGTCGATTGAGCGAATATATCCCGTAGTAGATTGATATCTAGATGCTGAAAGCTGTTGAGCGCTACTCCACTAGAGGCTACATCACGCCCTAGTAGGCAGCATTCTTTCCAGGTCATGTGCCCATATCTCCGATGTAGATTCCATAGTCCCATCATCACGCCTGGCACTGCGACACTTGCAGCCCCAGTATGATATATTTCATCCACCGCGTCCCAGCTGACAGTAATCGGATTAGTGGCTTTGTCAGTGCCTTTGCGCTGAGGCGTCTGACAGAATGCATCTGTATAGACGACCTTTTGACCAGATTGCTGATGCAGTATCAGGGCACCGGCTCCCATAGATGCCATGGCAGGCTCTGCTGTGCAAGCAGATAGGTAGGCCGCAATGAGTGCATCGTAGGCATTTCCCCCAGCTCGCATCACCTCACCACCTGCCTCGCTGGTGATCTTGTGACCTGATGCTATCACCCATGATCTACTCACGTATCCGTAGATCTATGGTAGACTCTGATACGAGTAGAGCTTGTATGAGCTCGTCACTTACGTTGATCGCTGAGGGAGATAATTTGAGTGCCCTGGCATCCCATAGTACAGGTACATCGCCTTGCTGCTGATCCCGAGACCACTCTGAGATCATGGTATTGTAGCTATCGAGGTAGGACCACAGTACTTCATTGAGGCCCTCTTCTACCTTGCTTTTGATCTTTCCTTTGGCCAGTGATAGTCCTGCGCGCTTGATGATACCCTTGACTTTGGACTTGATGACAAAGTCTGACAGCATGATCTCATTGCGATTTTCGTTGTATTCGGGTCGTGCGCTTATCACGAGATCACCATTGAGGTATCCAGAGCTTCTCATGGCTATGAGCAGTGATCCTGACTGGGCCTGGAGCTTAGTATCTGTGAGTAGTATCTGTTTGGATCCACCGAGATCTATCCGATTGGAGTCGAGGTAGGCTCCCATGAGATTTTGAAGATCGCGCTCGTGTAGTGATAAGACGATCTGACCTGTGGTGATGTCCTCATCCCACTTTCTATACATATACCTGGCAGTGTCGACCTCTGCATAGGCTATGGAAGTATCCGCTACACGCAGGTCAGAAGTGAGGCCTATTTGCAATCCGAGATTATCATCTGATTCTTGGAGATCTGATATGGCGATGACGGAGGGTATGATATTGACCCACTGGTCTCCCACCTTATAAGCGAGCTCTGAGATCATACGATCCTGCATAGATCTAATTTCCTGAGGTAGATTCAGATTTTCGCTCAGTGCGGTGTCTAGCTGAGAGATGAGATCAGCTTCCATACGCTTGATGAGGTAGTCTGCGATTCTCTCAGCGCCTATATTGATAAAACCCATCTTGACACGAGGTTTCTCGATCCACTCATGAGAAGCAAGTCTAGTACTGCTCCGCAGAGTCCAGTCTGGATCTATCCTTATGTCACTCACGAGAGATACCTCTAGTTCGCCCTCGGCGGATACGTTAGCTATACCTAGATCGCCTTGCATAGCTACAGTCATAGGCATACTGCTCGTAAGAGTTCTACCTGTAGCACTTATGGTCATATCGCCGCTACGCTGCACGATATAATCTAGGTCGTAGTCTTCATACATGCCTTCGGCAAGCGTATCAGAGAGCATATTTTCTACGAGTCGCGCGAGATCAGTGGTGCTGGCAGACAGCTCAGACTGTATGAGAATCTGACTGCTCTGATTGCTCATGCGAGCGCTGATATTTTCTAGACTTTTCTTACTCACTCCACAGGATGATAGAAAGAAGGCAGCTACGAGCACATATATATGCTGCGTGCCTATCTGCTGTATATTCATGTGCATAAAAATAGCGGAAATATGTTCCAAGTCTCATCGCTTGCCTATCAAGCCGCGTCAGTCCCATTGACTTCAGTTACCTATCAGCGCTTTGAGTGTGGATAGCTGATCGGCCTCGGCGGCGGTTTTGTCTTTGCGCCAGCGCTTGATACGTGGGAAGCGTACTGCCACACCGCTCTTGTGTCTACTGGATAGATGCACTCCCTCAAATGCCAGTTCCATCACGAGTTCTGCCTTGACTTTTCTCACAGGACCATATTTCTCGAGCGTATGAGCTCTGACAAATTTGGAGACTTCTCTAAATTGTACGTCTGTAAGACCACTATAGGCTTTGGCAAATGTGATTAATTCGCCATCCTCCCACAGGCCAAAGGTGAAATCTGTAAATAAATTGCTCCTACGTCCATGTCCACTCTGGGCATAGGTCATGACAGCATCTATCGTATATGGATCCACTTTGTATTTCCACCAATCGCCTTTTTTTCTTCCCACCTTATAAGGGCTATCTAGCCGCTTTAGCATGAGACCTTCGGCACCATAGTTACGAGCATTTTCTCGTAGCTCTCGCACCGTATCCCAATCATTAAATTCTATGATGGGAGATAGGCGGAGGAGCGAATTGTTTTGATCTATGACGAGAGACTTTAATAGCTCGCGCCTTTGGGCGAAAGCCCGCTCCCTTAGATCCTTACCATTCCATTCTAGTAGATCGTAAGCGATGATGGTGACTGGATAATTCTCTAGGGTTTTTTTGCCAGGCTTTTTTCTTCCTAGTCTTTTTTGTAAAGCATTAAATTCGCTGGGATGGGGAGTGACATCAGTGTGGTCTGGATCATGGGCTATTAATTCTCCATCGATGACTGTTCCATCTGGCAGATCCAGTAAGCCAGAAAATTCTGGAAATGACTCATTAATTAAATCTTCACCGCGCGACCAGAGAAACCACTCACCTGCTCGCTTGATCAATTGAGATCTGATACCGTCCCACTTATACTCGGCGCTCCATTCACCTGGATCTCCGAGATCTTCTGCTTCTTTTTCTAGCGCATAAGCTAGATAAAATGGATAGGGTCGAGCGATATTGGTAGAGTGATCGTCTGCGAGTAAATCTTTTAATTCAGTATCCATAGGCGTCCAATCACCCATGAGCTTGTAAGCCATGTCACTCTCTTCTACATCGTGGGCTTGCCCCAGTGCGCGTACGAGTAACTTATCTGACACACCTACACGAAATCCACCCGTAATAAATTTACAAAATAAAAAGCGCTCCTGATGCGGCAGGCTATCCCACGTGTCCAGGATCCACTCGCGGATTACCTCTGTCTCTGCACCACGCAGATTTACCATTTGCTGAAAATAATAGGAAAGGGGATGGCTGACGTATTTACTAGGTGGCGGTAGCACCAGAGAGATAGTCTCAGCGAGATCACCGCAGATATGGTAGCTATCTTCGAATAGCCATGGAGATAATCCACTGATTTCTATAGCCCACTCTCGCAAGTATGTAGTGGAGATAAGTCGCTTTGGTCGGCGATGTGTAAATAATGCGATGACCCATATCGCCTCGCTATCTGGCGCTTCGCGAAAATAATCCACCAGAGCCTTTACCTTAGGGAGGACGCGAGTGGTGCTGTCAATTTCTTTATATAATTGCGCAAATCGTCTCATGTAGTCCTCTCTAGATCTAGATGAAAATCGCGTGCATCAAAGCCCTGATCAATAAGGTATCTTGTGAAGATCTCCGTGTATCCGTGTACTGGATATATGCAGGAAGCGCCAGAGCTCGCTATGGCTTCTTGTAGTCCTGGCCAGTCAGCATGATCGCTCAGTACAAATCCCTTGTCATAAGATCTGCGTCTACGTATACCTCGGATGGCCATCCATCCACTGGCCATCGCATCGTGCTTTACCTTGAGCGCTTTGACTTGTTTGCCATCTTGTAGACCTGGGGGTGCTACGATAATTCCTCTAGGGTCAGCAGTCTTGGCGGTAAGATCTGTCAGGGACTGCGTCTGAGGTAGTGTGGCTCCGTGTCTCTTATAGATGGCATTAATTTGCTCTACCGTGTAGTGAGCGTAGATGGGGCCTATACTCGTGTCAAGACCGTGCAATACACGCTGTGCTTTTCCTAGGGAATAACTATAAATAATACTGAGTTCTCCTGCGGCGGCATTGGCAGCCCACCATGCATTAATTTCTGCAAATACTTCCGCCTGAGGCTTCCATCTGAAGAGGGGAAGACCAAAAGTGCATTCTGTAATAAAGTGGTCGCAGGTGGTGGGCGTAAAGTCGCCTGATACGCCGTCATTTTCTACTTTATAATCGCCTGTGTTGATCCAGGATTCGCCTTCATAGCTGACTCGTACTTGGGCAGATCCGAGCACATGTCCTGCAGAGAAAAATTCAAAGCGCACGCCATTTTTTTCAAATCCATCACCGTATCCGTACTCACTGATCTGTAAATCACCGTCGATCCTGTATCGCATGATATCCGCTGTGGCTGGTGTCGAATAATATTGCCTGGATCCGCCTCGCGCATGATCGCTATGGCCATGTGTGATGACAGCGTGCTCCACAGGAAATCGCGGGTCTATATAGACATCAGCGTGCGGACAATAGCAGCCCTTGGAAGTGGTGATGAGGAGATCTGAGATGGCGTAAGTCGTCTGGTACGATCAGCTAACTGCCAGGATAGGATAAGAGTTCGCGCCCTGTCGGGCAAATAAGCGATCCGAGCTCGCTATTTTTTGCTCTTTTTCTTTTTCTTGAAGTCACCCCGCTTCCAGGCTTGGATAAATTCTTTCCAAGCCATGGCATCAAAGATTCTCTGTGGACGCACCTGACCATTGTAGTAGTATGACTTAGCCTGCTCACGAAGCATGAGATCGGCTGATTCGTCCCCGTCAGGCAAGGTTTGCTCATCGAGCAGGGCAAGGATTTCTGGGCTGAGATTTCTCTCAGCGGCATTTTGTAAGTCTTGATCAGGCTGCATGGCGAGAAACTCGATCTCAAAGAATTCTCTGCTTGGCCAGGGATAGATCACTGTCTGAGGCAAGAAGATCGTGTCTTCCGTCATGGTCTGGATCATCGTGTACCAATTGCTCTCTAGGTCTTCTGGGATCGTATACTCCGCTGTCTGATATCCCACATAGGAGAAGACCACTGTCTCGCCTCGTGCTGCTACTAGCGAAAAGAATCCACTCAGGTCCGTAGATGTACCTCGGCTGCTACCCTTGACGTAGACATTGACGTAGGGAAAGGAAGTCGGCTCACCACGGTCATCATAGACGACACGTCCAGAAAACTGCACATAGTCTGGCCCTGCCGTAGAAGTGCTGTCCTGAGCAGAGATCTGCGTAGTCGCTAGCATCATCAGGCACAGCATAGGGAGTAGTGAAAAGAGTCGAGAGTACTTCATAGATGCCAAATTTACTGCAATAACGGGACTCACTCGTTGCCACTGGTCAGTTTGGATAGTATTAACAAGGCTTTAAGAAAATAGATCTACCACAGATCAGAAGTGCCAGATATCTAGCGCTTCCTGGAGCACTTGCTGCATCTTCTCTACATAGACAAATTCAAGTCCCACGAGGTACTCATCATCTATCTCTTCTACATGTCTGCGGTTTTCTTCACAGAGCATGATCTTCTTCATGCCAGCGCGACGTGCTGCAAGGATCTTTTCCTTGATACCGCCTACGGGTAGCACTTGCCCTCGCAGTGTGATTTCGCCTGTCATCGCCAGATAGGGCTGTACAGGCTTATCGAGTATGGCACTGGCTATACTCGTCATCATGGTGATACCAGCGCTGGGACCGTCCTTGGGTATGCCACCTGCTGGTACATGTATATGGATGTCCATCTCTTCCCATCTCTCTGTAGGGATAGAGAGTTGCTCACTATGACTCTTGATATAGCTGAGCGCTGTAGTCGCAGATTCCTTCATCACATCGCCCAGATTGCCTGTGAGCAGTAGCTTGGACTTGCCGCGGCTGAGCGAAGTTTCTATATATAATATGTCTCCACCCACGCGCGTCCATGCTAGTCCTACTGATACACCTGGCGCATCTATCACTTGATAGCTGCGCATAGAGAAGGGGCGTGGACCAAGTATGTCCTTGATGCTGTCTTCCTTGACTGTCTTGACGTAGTCTTCTTCGCCAGCTACTTTGCGAGCGATATGTCGCATCACTCCAGCGATCTGTCTATCTAGATTTCTCACGCCTGACTCACGGGTATACTCGGAGATGATCTTGTCGAGGGTAGGATCAGGTACCTTGAGATCAGTGGCTTTGAGACCGTGCGCTTTGCGCTGCTTGGGTATAAGATGCTTCTTAGCTATCTCGCGCTTTTCTTCCTGGCTGTAGCCGCTGATCTCTATGATTTCCATCCTGTCTAGCAGGGCGGGCTGTATGGTACTGAGATTATTAGCCGTCGCGATAAATAAGACTTTGCTCAGGTCGTACTCATGCTCGAGGTAATTATCATAGAAGCGAGTATTTTGCTCTGGATCGAGTACTTCTAGCAGAGCCGAGCTCGGATCACCGCGCATGTCTTTGCCTACTTTGTCGATCTCATCAAGTATGAAGACAGGATTAGATGACTCGGCCTTCTTGATGGACTTGATGACTCTACCAGGCATAGCGCCTATGTAGGTCTTTCGATGACCGCGGATCTCGCTCTCATCATGGAGTCCACCCAGTGACATACGCACAAAGTTCCTGTCTAGCGCTCGTGCTATCGACTTGCCGAGGCTGGTCTTACCTACACCAGGAGGTCCTACTAGGCACAGGATGGGCGCTTTCATGTCTTCCTTCAGCTTGAGCACTGCGAGATGCTCTATGATACGGTCCTTGACCTTGTCTAGACCAAAATGATCCTGGTCGAGCACCTTGCGTACTTTCTGCAGATCGTAGTTGTCCTCCGTGTATATGCCCCAGGGAAGGTCGAGCATCATCTCCAGGTAATTGAGCATGATGCTGTACTCGGCGACCTGAGGATTCATGCGGCGCACGCGTGCCAGATCCTTAGCAAAGCCTTTGCTCACCTCTTCGGACCATTTCATCTTCTGGGCTCGTTTCTCGAGTTCTTTGATGGCCTCTGCTTGCGGATTGTCTCCAAGTTCTTCCTGTATGGTCTTGAGCTGCTGATTGAGGAAGTAGTCTCGCTGCTGCTTCTCTAGATCTCCACGGACTTTTGACTCGATCTGATCTTTGATCTCGAGCATCTGGAGTTCCTTAGTGATTTCTGTGAGGATGACGTCGGCTTTCTGCGGGATGCTGTGCAGATCGAGTATATCTTGCTTAGCTGCTACATCGACATTGAGATTACTGGCGATGAAGTCTAGGAGAAAACTGTCTGACTTGATATTGCCGAGGACCACATTGGCTTCATTGGGGATATTGGGACTGAGGCTGATGATGTTTTCTGCGGCCTCGCGTATGGAGCTGATCTTAGCCGTAAATTCCATAGCGTCATCAGCTTGCTCATAGCTAAGATGTCTCACCTGAGCGCGGTGATAAGGATCAGTACTCGTGACTTTCTCCAGGCTCATCCGCGACTTACCTTGGATCACGGCAGTCATGGTGCCATCTGGCATCTTGAGAAGCTTGAGAATCTTGGCTACTGTGCCCGTCTCGTAGAGATCCTCCTGACTTGGATCCTCGATCTTGGCGTCGCGCTGTGTGACGACTGCTATGATCTTGTCATCGTCATGCGCGTGCTTGACGGCCTTGACAGATTTGTCTCTGCCTACGGTAATAGGTATGACGATGCCTGGGAAGAGTACGGTATTCTTGAGTACCAGGAGGGGAAGCTCATCTGGATATACGGTTCCCTGTGCATCTTCGCCCTCATCCTCTATGGGAATGAAGGAGATCGCTTCTCCCTCTTCTGCCAGGGACATGGGCTGCGGATGTCTGATATGGTGATAGTTCATGTGCTATGCTCTAGTGATGCGCGCTGTTGCGAGCGATCATCATGGGTCAAAAGTCATACCACGGCAACCATGGCGTATGATATCTGACATGATGCACGGCAAGTGAGCAGATCACAGACAGATTGGCAGATTACTGTGATTCTAGTTCTTCGATTCGGCGCTCTTGATTCTTGATGATGAGGCGGAGATTCTTGACCTCGTCCTCCAGGGCTTCACACTCGCTATTGCTAGACCTGGCGCGAGGAGTGGACTTTTCTGTGGGTTCTCCACCGATCCCCACTTTCTGCAAGGTCTCGCGCCAGTCCTCACCGCGGATGAGATGCGCACCGAAAAATGCTATAGGAACGAATATGATCAAAAAGATCAAGAACTTAAGACAGCCTGTGGGTTTGTATTTTCTTTTCATGGTGGTGGTGATTAAGCAGTATGTGGCGACGAGCTCATCAACAGAGAATCCTGCGTCCCCGCTTGAGATCTTAAAGCTAAGGACTGCTGATCTAGTACACTATAATAATAGACAGACTGCTTATCTCTTGAGATGAGCACGTAATGTATGGCCCTAGATCGACTCATAAAATGGCTTCAGCTCTTTATCACTGGTGATCATGCTGCTGGGTGAACCCCGCAGATGTACATATTGGATTCATGTTGTTAATCATTAATGCTCTGTAGCTGCAGGGTTCACCCTGCAGTTCTGCAATACTTTGAATGGTAGCTGCGGGGTATTCCCCGCAGCTAACCATGTCTTGATCATCAAGTCAATCATCTACTTGATACAGCTGCAGGATTGACCCTGCCGTATCATGCGGCAATTCTCGGATTTCTGCGGAGCATACTACGCAGTTGCGTACCTAGGATTGTTCCAGAAAAGAGTGCTTCATCCATCCTGAGGTGGACCATGACTCCCCACATAAGGCAGCGTATCAGTCAACATTCTGTCTGCTTCTGGACTTTAAGCATGCATGCGATGTCAAGTGATAGGATCAGGATTTGCGGGACTGAGTGCGGCGTCTTACCTTGCTAAAGATGGCCACGAGGTGGATGTCTATGAGAAGAATAGCATGGCTGGTGGTCGTGCGCGTATGTTCCAGGCGGAGGGCTTCACTTTTGACATGGGGCCGAGCTGGTACTGGATGCCAGATGTGTTTGAGAAGTACTATGCGGCATTTGACCGAAAGGTCCCAGACTTCTATGACCTACGTGAGCTGGATCCTGGTTTCCGTATGTACTTTGGCAAAGGAGATGTGGTGGACTTGCCAGCGGGTGAAGCGGCCATCCTAGAACTGTTTGAGCAGATAGAGACGGGTGCGGCGGATAAGCTACGGCGATTTATGAAAGAGGCCAAGGAAAAGTATGATGTCTCTATGAATGACCTGGTGTATAAGCCTGGCTTGAGCATCTTAGAATTTGTACAGCCCAAGGTCATGAGCGCCGCGCTGAGAATGAATCTCTTTGGGTCTTTTGGTAAGTATGTGCGCAGACTCTTCAAGGACCCGCGACTGATCGCGCTGATGGACTTTCCCGTGCTTTTTCTCGGTGCATCCAGCGAGCGAACTCCCGCTCTCTATAGCCTGATGAACTATGCGGGCCTGTACATGGGTACTTGGTATCCGATGGGTGGCATGCATGAGATCATCAAGGGATTTGTGAAGATCGCTGAGGAGCAGGGCGTGCGGATCCACACAGATAGTCCTGTGGAATCCATCCAAGTAAACCAAGGACGGGTGAGCAGTCTGCACATAAAAGGTAGAGAAATCCCCGTGGAAACACTAGTGGCTACGGGCGATTATCATCATATGGAGTCGCTGTTGCCGCCTGCAGTAAGAAACTATAGTGAGGAGTACTGGGACAAGCGGGTGATGTCTCCGAGCAGCCTACTATTTTATCTGGGAGTCGACAAGAAGCTCCAGGGGCTACAGCATCACACGCTCTTCTTTGATAAGTCGCTGGAGCATCACAGCACACAGATCTACGATGATCCTCAGTGGCCTGATGCGCCGCTCTTCTACGCGTGCTGCCCTTCTATGATAGATCCATCCGTAGCTCCTACAGGAAAGGAGAATCTCTTCCTCCTCGTACCCGTAGCCGCAGGACTAGAGGATACGCCCAAGGTGCGCGAGAGATACTATGATATGATCATGTCCCGACTCGAGCGACTCACTGGGCAGACCATCCGCGAGCATGTGATCTACAAGCGTAGCTACGCTCATCGAGATTTCCAGGCTGACTATCACGCGTACAAGGGCAATGCCTACGGACTGGCGAACACACTACGGCAGACGGCAGTACTCAAACCGACACTGATCAATAAATCACTGAGCAATATGCTCTATGCTGGTCAGCTCACAGTCCCAGGCCCTGGTGTGCCACCGAGCATCATCAGCGGAGAAATGGCCGCGCAGTATATCAAGAAAAACCACGCGCGCCTCGCTAAAGGGCAGTAGATTTAAGGCTGATACCAATCATGAAAGCGCACTACGATCTCCTAAGCCAAAAGATGAGTCTCCAGACGACTCGCCACTACAGCACGAGTTTCTCCCTGGGGATCAAGATGCTGGAC
>JAHDBH010000002.1:0-3172 GCA_020630495.1 Saprospiraceae bacterium | reverse complement strand
GATTACGAAGGGCTGGGTCGGGTGTATTTTCCAGGGGTGGACTTTACGAGTTTTGACCAAGAAAATAAATTACAGATAGAGCGCGAGATCCTACAGGACTTTGATGATGCACTGGTGGGTATACGCCAGCTGCCGCGGAGCTGCAGATTTGGTGTGTACTCAGCCTATATGTATTACAAGTCGCTGTACAGAAATATCAAGCGCACACCTGCGGAGCGTGTCATGCAAAAGCGCATCCGCGTACCCAACTGGAAGAAACTTTGCCTCACGATGTTTAGTTACGGGCAGATAAGTCTGCGGATGATATGAGCAAGGATAAAGTATGCATACACTGGTACCGCAGGGATCTGCGGACGACAGATAATACGGCGCTTTATCACGCTCTGGATAGCGGTGTGCCGGTGTTGCCAGTGTTCGTATTTGATCGAAAGATCCTAGACCAGCTGGAGGATAAGGATGATAAACGGGTCAATTATATACACTCCGTCATCACGGATCTCAAAGCCGATCTAGAAGAGAAGGGCGGGAGTATGTATGTGTACTATGGTGCGCCGCGTGGGGCTTTTCAGGAGCTATTTGACACATACGATGTGCAGGCAATCTACACGAATGAGGACTACGAACCCTACGCCCGTGAGCGCGATGATGATATTGCAGGATATGCCGAAAATAAAGGTGTAGAATTTCACACATATAAGGATCATGTGATCTTTGCCAAGGACGAGGTCGTCAAGAGCGATGGCGATCCGTATGTGGTCTTCACGCCCTATAGCAAAGTGTGGCGGCAGCGGCTCAGCAATCATCCGCCAGAGATCTGGTCCAGCGCATATAATCTTCACAAACTCTACCAGTGCAAGCCTATGGACATGGTGTCGCTGGAGGATATGGGCTTTCGCCCAAATGAGTTTCCCTATCCACCAGAGCGGCCTGACGAAGAGCTCATACGAGACTATGCCGAGCAGCGCAATTATCCTGGAAAAGAAGGCACCAGCCGCATAGGTGTGCATCTGAGATTTGGGACAGTGAGCATACGCAAGCTGCTCGAGCGCACGCGCGAGTGGAGTCACACCTATGTCAATGAGCTGATCTGGCGAGACTTTTATCAGCAGATCCTTTGGCACTTTCCGTATACCGTGGAGGATCCCTTTCGGGAAAAATACGCCGCCATCCCCTGGCGAGATGCAGAGAAAGACTATCAAGCATGGTGCGAAGGCAAGACAGGCTATGAGCTAGTAGATGCAGGGATGCGACAGCTGGTAGCGACGGGGTATATGCACAATCGTGTGCGCATGCTCGTAGCAAGCTTCCTGACCAAGCACCTGCTGATCGACTGGAAACTCGGCGAGCGATTTTTTGCACGCTATCTGATGGATTATGAAATGGCGAGTAATGTGGGCGGCTGGCAATGGGCTGCAGGCTGCGGGACAGATGCGGCGCCCTATTTCAGGATATTCTCCCCAGATTCGCAGTTAGAAAAATTTGATAAAGGGCGCACCTACTGCCACGAGTGGTTGCCAGAGATGGATGGCAAGAACTACCCAGTGGATAGGATTGTTGATCATAAAGAAGCCAGACAGCGAGCTCTGGACACCTACAAGAAAGCACTCGATGGATCTTAAGATCTATCAAGCGCTATTAACAAAAACACCAGATCAGAAATAGAGTAGAATGATAGGACTAGGAATAGCAATTGTCGTCGCCACTTTCTTTGCCATGGAATGGGTAGCCTGGGCTACGCACAAGTATGTGATGCATGGATTCCTCTGGGTACTCCATAGAGATCATCATGTACGAGAGAATAAAGGATTCTTTGAAAAGAATGATTTCTTTTTCCTCATATTCGCTCTGCCGGGATCTGCCCTGAGTATTTGGGGATGGCTTCATCCTGAGTGGAATGTGCAGTTCTGGGTAGGACTGGGAATTACCGCATACGGCTTGGCGTACTTTCTGGTGCACGAGATTTTTATCCATCAGCGCTTCCGCTGGTTTCGTAAAACGAATCATCCTTATTTCCGCGCCATCAAGGAAGCCCATCATGCTCATCATAAGCATATAGGCAAGGAGCACGGAGAGTGCTTTGGCATGCTGTGGGCGCCTAAGAAGTTTTTTGAGGCGGCGTATGCGCGCAGGCAGTCAAGGGCTTGATTTATTTCCTTGCGGTAGCGTGCTAGATGACTAGAACTTTAGCGTGCTGTCTATTTCCGAGAGCTTTCATGATTTAGCTCCATAATATTTGTCGTGCCTTGGGTAGAGTTGAGTCCCTTAGCGATGATCTATCTGATTCGTTAATTATTTCTGCAATTGATTAAGGAGGCGTTAATGACTTATCATTTGTGAGAGTTGCGGTTAATGTTCATTATATTTGGTATCGTAAGCAGTTTTAGAATATCGGACAACATGTTTTATGCTTGTAGCCATGAGTGAATTTGCTATATGCGTATAATGTCACGAGGATGCTCTGAGCAATAGCAGCCAAGTCATCATTCTTAGCTGTCTGCGCTTTTCTTTACCTCAATAATTGACAAGGCTATGCGAGAGTTAATACGTCATTCTTTAGGTGCATCAATCATTCTGATGTGCATATCCTGCAACACAGATTTTGACTGTATTCAGTGCTATGGAGTAAATCTTGAGGTAGGTGCTAACGGCACATGTAAGTGCTCGGATGACTATTATCAGATAGGCACCATGGCCGACGCGACGTGTGATCAGAGCGTACAGATAGATGAGCATGGAAACTGTGCGCTCAAGGAAGAATTTACTTTTTACTTAAAGGCGGGAGATGGATGCTACTGTTCAGACTATACTGAGTTTGATTCTGTACTTGTAAGATTAGGTCCTAGGGCAGGTGGTAGTAATGTGGTGGTTACTGGTAAGTATGCAAGTCCCTTCAAGATAAGTACTGGACGACTTACACTTTGGGATCAAGATGAAACGGGCGTTAGATTTGTAATTGATCAGATTCACATAGCAGAGCGCGGTGGTCGATCTGAATTTAGAAATGATTGCATATTCGAGAATCGCTATGGCACCATGCGTGCGACTTGCAATGCTGATGTGACTGAATGTGTGGGAGAATTTTTATGGTACGAGCGTATTTCTGAGTGGCAGGCTGGAGTGAATGCTGAGCGCTGCGATGTACGATTGTATAAATAAAAATGAGAATCATGAG
>JAHDBH010000028.1 GCA_020630495.1 Saprospiraceae bacterium | reverse complement strand
ACCAAAGATATTTCCCTCCCCTCCCCAAAACTCAGGAATTCCAGTAGCAATCAATAAATCTGGCATCTATACATAGTAAATAATACTGCTGTATACATAAACGGTAGCAAATCTGATGATCCTGGTTCGCGGAAGTTGTATGCTCAAGCTATGTAGACATATGGGTCCGGGGCTAGGAAGCCCGGGACAACGACGTTCACATGCTATCACCTCATTGTGATATGCCATTGATACTATATATTGTCAAGCCATATTCTAAGAAGCACGCATTTTGCCGAAAGGCACATCTTCCTCCGCAGACCACAGCCGCCCTTGTCTACCACAGCACCCTTCACCCTTTTTCTCAGCCCCTAGGGAACACTTCCCGCTGGTCGTAGTTTTATGGTCAGTCATTTACACCTCTAAGCATCTAGCACTATCAAGACAGACGCGCACACTACCGCTCCACCTACCCGCAAGAAGACTCGCAAAACCAAGAAGAAGTACATCCACGTCTATGGTGCAAGCGAGAACAATCTCAAGGACATCAGCCTCGATCTTCCTAAGAATGAGCTCGTGGTCATCACCGGTGTCAGTGGTAGTGGAAAGAGTTCGCTGGCATTTGACACCATCTATGCAGAGGGCCAGCGGCGATACCTGGAGACATTTAGCGCATACGCGCGGCAGTTTATAGGGAAGATGGAGCGGCCAGATGTGGAGAAGATCGATGGGCTCAGCCCCGTCATATCTATCGAGCAAAAGACCACAGGCTGGAATCCACGATCCACCGTGGGCACTACCACGGAGATCTATGATTTTCTGCGATTGCTGTATGCACGTGCGGGTGAAGCTTACAGTTACGTGACTGGTAAGAAGATGCAGCGCTTTACAGAGGAGCGTATCATCGCTAGCATCCTGGATGATCACGCTGGACAGAAAATCATGCTGCTCGCAAGGCTAGTGGATGGCCGTAAGGGTCACTATCGAGAGCTATTTGACCAGATCCGCAAGCAGGGCTACACTAAGGCTATGGTCGATGGAGTGATCATGGATCTCGAGCCCGACATGCAACTCGCACGCTACAAGACCCACACCATAGACCTCGTAGTCGATCGCATCATCGTGTCACCTGAAAAGGAGGATCGTCTGCGCTCTAGCATACAGCTGGCGCTCAAGAAAGGTGGTGGCGTGCTCTATACGCACCTGCCATCGGATACGCCTGTCGGCAAAAGGCCTACGTCCAAGAAACCACAGAAATCCGCAGGAATCACCAAGGTCTACAGCAAGCGGCTCATGGATCCTGAGTCTGGCATCAGCTATCCAGAGCCTAGTCCGCATACCTTCTCATTTAACAGTCCACAGGGTGCTTGCAAGCGCTGCAAAGGACTCGGAAATGTCCATGAGGTGGACTTGGATAAGCTCATACCAGATGACAGCGTCAGCATCAATCAAGGCGGGATCACCGCCATAGGCGAGAGACGTGAAAACATGATCTTCAAGCAGCTACAAAAGATGGCCAAGAAGTACAAGTTTTCCCTCAGCACTCCTGTAGGCCAACTGCCCAAAAAAGCTCTTGATACCATCTTATATGGCGGCGATGATACCATCCATGTAGATCTCAAGTATAGCAAAAACGAACTCAGCTACAATCTGCCCTACCACGGTATCATCAAGATGGTCAAGCGATGGTATAACGATACGAGCTCTGAGAAGATCAGGCGATGGGCCGAGGGCTTCATGACCATGACCTCTTGCCCAGACTGCGACGGCGCCCGACTGCGCAAGGAATCGCTCTACTTCAAGATCGCTGATAAGAACATCGCTGAGCTGTCCGTCATGGATCTGGACGAACTAGCCGAGTGGCTAAAGCCACTAGAAGATCACCTCACTCCTCGCCAGCTGCTCATAGCGCGCGATGTGGTCAAGGAGCTGCGCATGCGTGTGCAGTTTCTGCTAGATGTAGGGCTCAACTATCTGCATCTGCACAGACCAGCACGCTCACTCAGTGGTGGAGAGAGCCAGCGCACCAGACTCGCTACTCAGATCGGGTCCAAGCTGACGGGCATCACCTATATATTGGATGAACCTAGCATTGGCCTTCATCAGCGAGACAATCAGCGACTCATAAGCGCCCTTCGCGATCTAGTAGATGTAGGCAATAGCGTGCTCGTGGTAGAGCATGACAAGGATATCATGCTTGCCAGCGACTACATCGTCGATCTTGGCCCTGGTGCGGGCGAATATGGTGGTGAGATCGTCGCACAAGGCACACCCACGGAGATACTGAGAGCTGACAGTCTCACCGTCGACTATCTGAAGAACGACAAGAAAATCGCCGTTCCCGAGAAGCGGCGCAAAGGCACAGGAAAGAACATCATCCTCAAGAAAGCTACGGGACACAACCTGAAAAACGTCACACTAAAACTACCCCTCGGGACCATGATCTGCGTCTCTGGAGTGAGCGGTAGCGGTAAGTCGAGTCTCATCGCTGAGACGCTGTTTCCTGTGCTCAAGCGCGAAGTCTATGGAAGCCACGTACAGCCCCTGCCCTTCGGTACTCTCACGGGTGCCCAGCACATAGATAAAGTCATCGAGATCGACCAGTCGCCGATCGGTCGCACACCACGGAGCAATCCTGCCACTTATACAGGTGTATTTACGGACATCCGCAAGCTATTCGTCCAGGTGCCAGAGGCCAAGATCCGCGGATATAAAATCGGCCGATTTTCATTTAATGTTAAGGGCGGACGCTGCGAGACCTGCCAGGGAAGTGGTAAGCGTGTGATAGAGATGAATTTCCTGCCAGATGTACACGTGGACTGCGAGGAGTGCCACGGCAAGCGATACAATCGTGAGACCCTGGAGGTCATCTTTAAGGGTAAGAGCATCAGTGACGTGCTAGATATGAGTGTGTCAGAGGCGGTGAAGTTCTTTGAGAAAATTCCCAATATCTATCGCAAGCTCAGCGTCCTGGATAGCGTAGGACTGGGTTACATCACGCTAGGCCAGCAAGCAACCACACTGAGCGGTGGAGAGGCGCAGCGAGTAAAGCTCAGCGAGGAGCTCTCCAAGCGCGCCACGGGAAGCACCTTCTACATACTGGATGAGCCCACCACGGGCTTACACTTCCGAGACATCCAGATGCTACTCAATGTCCTGCAGAAGCTCGTAGACAAAGGAAACACGGTGCTCATCATAGAGCACAATCTCGATGTGATCAAGGTGGCCGACCATATCGTGGACATAGGTCCCGAGGGCGGTAAAGGCGGCGGCACCATCGTCGCACAGGGAACCCCAGAGCAGGTAGCTAAGGTAAAGGGGAGCCTTACGGCAAAATACCTGAAGGACGAGCTGTAGTAAATGATGTCTCGATGCTGGGATGGATCGTGCGTTGACAATTATTCATAAACTTTATGAATAATTGTATGTACAGAAGCTGCCAAGTCTAAATCCTCAACTCTATACGATTAAAATAGCAACTTTATCTATATCTGCGTTATCTCAAAGGCGTAATTATAGTCAATGAATTTACGTTCCTCTTGGTTGTCTGTCCATGCTTTCTCTTGGTGACTAAAATCAATTACTTCATTGGTGGTCATCCCCTCAAATTTTGATGAAACCAACTCAAGGATTTGAATCTCTTCTTTACTAAATATTCCAGAGTTGAAGTATTTATCTGCAGCCTTTTTGAATTGATAACCTGAAACACTTTTTGAGAAAGATACATCTTCCATTAGTATTTCGCCACTATTATGCATGTACTCATAAATACTATCATAATTATTTGGAACTGGTCCCATCTTGATAGCTCTGTAGCGAGCGCCAGTCATAGAAAAACAATTATCTCTATAGGCTAGAAAATCCGTGTAAAATAGCAGTTTATTTAGTACTGTTTTCCATGGGCTCAGTCTCTCAGAATAAAACTTAACGATCTCTGTAAGCTTTGTCAAGTCAGGTCTTACGTATCCCGAAATGGCATCTGGCAATCTACTTCCTAGCAAGTAGTTCTCCATCTTTAGGAAAAATGAATTATTCTCTGAGTTATAGATAATCTTATCTAACCGCTCTAAAATACTCACTTTCTCTTTCTGGCTTAGCGTGTCACACAGCCTGACCATATCTCTAAACTTCTTAGGATCATCTGCTAATTGAATTAGTCGCCCATTAGAGACAGATGGGACTTCTTCATTTTCATAATTCCTGTAGCTATTAACTCCTAATCCTAAAATTTCTGACATTTTAGAAGCTGACAACTTATATCGACTTCTGATTGATCGAATCTCAGGAGGAAAAGGCAAGTTGTACTTATCACGGTACTGGTTGTGAACTTGCACGAGATTCAGCTCATCTAATTTTGATGAGGTAAATTTTTCACCAGATGTTTCACATATGTATGAGTGACTCAGATAGTCAAATTTCTCCTTTCTAAAAGTCAGAGAACTGTTACTTCGAGTTAACGACATTTCTTTACCTGTTATGGGACTTTTCATAATACACTTTTTAGAGGATACGACATCGGGTGTTCTGCCACATGAAATGAAATACAGATGACACTGAGATTAGGATTTCCTACGGTGATCTTTATGTATACCTCAGCACTCCTTATTGTCCTACCGAAAACCCATAGATCTGCTCCACTCATCATGTTATCTTCAAGTGGTCCCTCCGAGTAATCGGTAGGTTCTAAAGAATTTAAAACTTCCTTGCGATCCCGCGGAGTTATCTCAAGATCTGACAGCGTCTGGATGTTTTTATCCCTATGCAGGAACAGGACATCCCATACGCTCATCTTGAGCTTAAACTCTGTTAGATACTGATCAACCTCATCCACACTTGCCATCTGGTTACAAAACTACATAGATCACGGCACATTTACACTTTAAAGTTAATAATTTAGCCAATATTGCTGTAATTTATCACTATAAAGTGCAACACCTAACTTTTTAACTGCTAATCGTGCCTTGAATCCGTAACCCCTGTCGCTGCAGATAAGCGTGTGTTAAAATAGCTTACCCAAATGCACTCAACCCTCTACGCCTAGCGTTGTAGCCAGCGTTCGCGTATCTTTAACGAAAAATAATAAGTCATGAAAAAGATTATTTTCTCTGCTCTCCTTCTTCTCGGTATGCTCGGTGTACAAGCTCAGACAGCCACTGCTACGGTAGACGCTAAGCAATCATGTAGCAAATCCAAGTCTTGCAATCCTGAAATGTGCATAGGCGCTACAGTAAAAGACATGGATGGCAAACTTGTCATCATGGACGTCAAAGAAGACAGCCCTGCGGCTACAGCTGGTCTCAAGTCTGGCGATGTCATCACTAGTGCCAATGAGAAAGACCTTACATCAGTAGACGCTCTCAATGAAGTCATGCTTACAAGCATGGACGACTCTGACATACAGCTCGGTGTGCAGCGTGGAGATGAAGTCATGTCAACCTCTGTGGTAATGTACTCACAGAATGGTATGAAGAAAACCGCCAAAGGCAAGAAGTCTTGTGCCTCTGGCAAGGCGTGCTGCAAGTCTAAAAAGAAGTCATAGACAGCATCACCATATCATAAATTATCTACAAAAGGTCTTGCTCCGTGAGCAGGGCCTTTTTTTATGCGTTATAAACTGCTGTATGAGTACATATCCTTCTATCTTACATTACAAAACCTCAGGCACTGGTCCTGCTATGGTCATACTTCATGGCTTACTAGGCAGTGGTGACAACTGGAATAGCATAGCCAAGAGCTATACAGACCAGTATCAGGTCATACTTCCAGATTTGCGCAATCATGGCCGCTCTTTTCATACAGATGAGATGAGCTACCAGCTGATGGCAGGCGATGTAGTGGCGCTCCTGGATCATCTTGACTTAGATGACTGCGTACTTATCGGTCACAGCATGGGAGCCAAAGTGGCTATGCAGCTCGCTTCTGATCATCCAGAGCGTGTATCGCGCCTTGTGGTAGTAGACAGCGTCCCCTGGGCCTTTAAAAAATCTCACGATACCATCCTGCGCGCCTTGGCTGATAGCGATATCTCTGCATATCGTTCCCGGTCTGAGATAGATAAAGCGCTTTCTCACCACTTCGCAGAGCCTGGCCTCCGATATTTTTTGATGAAGAACATTGGGCGTGACGGTGACACGTATAAGTGGAAGATGAATATCACTAGTCTCCTTCACCACTATGGTGATATAGTAGCAAGTTTGAATTTGCCCGAAAGGGCTTACCCCTACCCTACACTATTCCTCGCTGGCGCTGAGTCGGACTATGTACCTATGGATAGCCTCGAGCGACTGCTTCCTATCTTTCCCAAAGCTGAGCTCACACACATACCTAGTGCGGGTCACTGGGTACATGCTGATGCACCTGACGAACTGAAACGCCATCTGAGTACGTTCTTAGCTCGTACGTAAGTATAACACTATGAAAAAAAGACTTCTAGCTCTCCTCATCATTCCTGTCTCTTGTGGTCTCATGGGTTTTGGACTGGTGTGGAATGACAACTACTTTGATATCGTGAAGAACATCGAGATCTTCACCAAAGTCTATAAAGAACTCAATGCTAACTACGCCGAAGACGTAGATCCCAATAGCCTGATGAAAATAGGCCTAGATGCCATGGTCAGTTCGCTTGATCCCTACACGGTGTACTACTCCGAGAGTCAGATAGAGAAATATCGATACCTCCAGGAAGGAAAGTACAATGGTATCGGCGGTGATCTCGCTGTAGTGGACGGCTACATCACTATCACAGAGACAGTAGCCAAGTCGCCTCTCAGCCAGAGTGGTCTCAGGGCTGGAGACAAGATACTTAAAGTAGAAGATGAAGACGTGGTGGGCATACCTATCAGTCAATTTATGGAACTACTGCGCACCTATGGCGGTGAGACCGTGAGGCTGACTGTATCTCGTGTAGGAGAATCTGCACCACTCGTACGAGCCTTGAAGAAGGGTGAAGTCGAAGTGAATAATGTGCCGTATTACAAGGTAGTGGATGGAGATATAGGATATGTGATCCTCACCACTTTCACCAGAAATGCCAGTGGTAATATCAAGAAAGCCATCAATGATATGAAGAAGGAAAACCCTGAGCTGAAGGGAATCATTCTCGACCTTCGATCCAATGGTGGTGGCCTGCTCAACGAAGCCGTCAATATATGCAATCTCTTTCTGCCAGAAGGGAAGCTCGTAGTGAGCACTAAGGGTAAGCTCAAGGATAAGGACCAGATCTTTAAGACCCGCGGAAGTGCACTCGATCCAGAAATCCCCCTCGCCGTCCTGATCAATGGTCGGTCCGCCAGTGCATCCGAGATAGTAAGTGGTGTAATCCAGGATTACGATAGAGGTGTGCTCCTAGGGCAACAGAGCTTCGGTAAGGGACTGGTGCAGAATACTCGTGAGATAGGCTATAATTCACGTCTCAAAGTCACCATCTCTAAGTACTACATTCCTAGCAATAGGTGCATCCAGGGCGTGGCATATGATAATGGTGAGCCAGTCGACATACCTGATTCGCTGCGCAGCCAGTACACTACAGAGAATGGGCGAGTCGTGCTAGACGGAGGTGGTGTACAGCCCGATATAGAACTCCTCAAGGAAGACAACAACGAACTCGTGCAAGCTCTTACAGACCAGTACATGTTCTTGAAATATGCCAATCAGTATGTGGCCACTCGTGATAGTATCACGGACTATGAGTCATGGGACTTCACAGAATATCAAGATTTCAAGTCTTTCCTCGAGAAAGAAGGCTTTGACTATGAGCACAGCCACGAGAAGATGCTGCGTACTATGATCGACGATGCAGTGAGCGATCAACAGATCGCAGAGCTGCGATCCGCTATGGATGCGGTGAAGCAGCATAAGCAGGCACTACTGAGCACCTCTGAGAGTGTGATAGTGGACATACTTGAAGAGGAGCTCGTGAGTCGCTATCACTTCGAAACAGGTCGCGTAGCTGTGAAGCTGCGAAATGACCAAGAAGTCATAGAAGCCGTCAAGGTGCTCAAAGATGAGCAACGCTACCAAGAGATCCTGGCGATCCAGTAGATATCGTGAAGGATCACTTGGATATGTGTGCAGGGCCCGTGCTGGCGCTGGACTTCAGTACATCAGTGGCATCAGTCGCGATCACCAGTGATGGTACCTGCGTATCTACTGTGGAAAATGCCAAGATGCGCACACACGTGTCGCACTGCCAGCAACTCATCCAAGATGTGCTACACGAGGCAGGGTGCCAGATGAGTGATCTTATAGCTATATCGACTAACATAGGTCCTGGGTCCTATACAGGACTACGTGTGGCCCTGAGCGCTGCCAAGGCGATTACCTATGCTCTGGATCTGCCTATACTGGCCTATCCTGGTGCTATGATCCTACGATCAAGCGTCGATCCAGATCTTGCCGTCGCTATCGATGCGCAGAAAGGATATAACTATTACCTCGATGGCTCTACTGCTCCAGACGATGCCGCGCTATACAGCCGTATCCATGATGATGATATCGTAGGTCGTAATCAGCCAGTGGTAAGTAATAATGCCACACTAGTGAATCTACTCCAGAGCCAATCTTCACAGCGCGTATGCCACTATAGGGAGCTCAGAGCTTCACTACAAGCGCACTTGCAGCCATCTGCTACTGTGATGCACTCTGGATTAGCCGAGTTATCT
Organism: Saprospiraceae bacterium; assembly: GCA_020630495.1. Lineage (GTDB taxonomy): Bacteria > Bacteroidota > Bacteroidia > Chitinophagales > Saprospiraceae > JAHDBH01. The sequence continues at coordinate 25,820 of JAHDBH010000028.1, read as the reverse complement.
GCCCTTACTCCACTCTATGTGCTCCCACCAAACATCACCGTAAGGAAAAAACCTCTCATCTCCTAAGACCATTAGAGTCATAGAGTTACATATGAGTCAAGCAACTCTATGTGCTGTCTCCACCGCACTGAGCCTCACTTTGGTACGGTCTTTGCAAAATTGCTGTTGTCACGACGCAACACAACCGAGATGAAAAAAAACAAAAACGAATCAGTAGTAGTAAAGAAAGGAGATGCTAATCTACCCCTTGACTACGGCAACTTAAGAAAGGCTGTACTCGTACTACGAGCAGTCAATCACAAGCTACGTCAGAAGATCATCGATCTTCTAGAGACTAATGATACGATGACAGTTACAGACATCTATATCAAGCTCCGTCTAGAACAATCCGTAGCATCTCAGCATCTCGCTATACTGCGTCGCGCTGGAGTAGTCATCACTGAGAGGCAAGGAAAGTTTATCTATTACAGCCTCGATAGAGATCGACTTTCCCAGATTGCAGTATTGGTTGAAGACCTTGCTGGCTGAAGTTTTTTCTAGCAAATAAGACCTAAATCATTAGTTTACAGGCACTTGACTGTTTTCACTTGTAAAATTAAATGATATATTTTTTTCATATATCAACTGATATATTATAAAAAGTTATCATATTTGCCTTCTCGAAGGAAAACTACTACTACAAGAAACGAAAACTACAAATGGCTAAGACTAAGGTTACATTTGACAGCGACCAGCTGGACTATGCATCAGAGCTGATGCGTGCGCTGGCCCATCCTCTCCGACTGAGGATCATCGCATTTATTGACCGGCATGACGCGATTCAGGTCAATAAAATTTACAACACGCTTAAGATAGAGCAGTCTATCACATCGCAGCACCTCAAGATTCTCCGCCTGGCGGGAGTAGTCTCTGCGGCCAGGGATGGCAAGTTCATGAAGTACTCGCTGAACTACGACTGTCTAGAAAAAGCAAGCAAAGCGGTAAGCAAGTTCGCTGCCAGCGAGAGTTCCTCTCGCGCTATGGCATAGACTAAGCTACTGATTAGCAGGCACTTCTGCGTCCTTGCTTCGACTACTCTTGAAGAAAGAGCGGTACAGCACTATCAGGGCTATGACCCCTGTAGAGATGGCTACATCTGCTACATTGAAAATAGGTCTGAAAAACTGAAAGCGATTACCGCCTACCACTGGTATACCATCTGGCAAGTAGGTGTCTATCATAGGAAAGTAGAACATATCTACCACTCTTCCTTTGAGAAAAGGAGCGTATCCGCCGCCCTCTGGAAATATCTCGGCCACGCCGTGGTAACTCCCGGAGAAGATCAGGCCGTATATGGCTCCGTCTATAGAATTGCCGAGTGCGCCAGCTAGTATCAGCGCGAAGCAGACTAGCACGCCCGTGCGGACTCCATCACGAACCATGCTGCGTAGAATAAATCCAAGAAGTATTACAGCAAGGATCCTAAAGAGGCTCAGGATCAATTTTCCTATCTCTCCTCCAAAATTCATCCCAAAGGCCATGCCAGGATTCTCTATAAATTTGAGGCGAGCCCACTCTAAGCCCAGTATGAGGTGCTCTTCCTCATAGGCAAATGTCGTCTTGATGTAGACCTTGAGAATCTGGTCTATCAGGACTACTCCCAGGACTACGAGTATGACCAGATGTGATTTTTTCACGACTAGCGCTTACCTTGCTTGGCGGCTATGCTGAGAGTAGCATGCGGCACCACCTTGAGGCGTTCTTTAGATATCAGCTGTCCCGTCTCGCGGCATACGCCATACACTTTGTTTTGGATCCTGATCCGTGCATTCTGTAAGTGTTGGATGTGCTTTTGTAGCCTAGAAGATAGAGCACTGAGGCGCTCCACCTCCCTACCGCTCACACCATCATCCAGACCCTTGAGCTTAGCATCATCATTGTCTGCTGAGGCCTTTAGCTCGGCTAAGCAATAGTCGAGCTGCTTCTGCGCTTCATCAAGCTTGATGCTGATGATCGCATCAAATTCTGCGAGTTCCTCGTCGCTGTATCGTGTCTTTACTTGTTGCATGTGTGTGTTATTAGGCTATTCTGGAATAGTGCCGCAAAATTACGATTTTACTTCACTCATTTAAGTCTTGGGTTTGCTATTTACGCTCAGGTCGAGTTTTCGCAGAGTTCTCTCTGACCCTAGTCCACCTACTCTACCATCACTCACAGTTCCTACGTAATTTTGCAATGATCAGCTAGGTTTATACCTCAGTAACAGCTTTTTACCGCCTTATCGTGCCCAAGAAAAGATTATATAATATCCACAGCAAAGAGGTCCTGCGAGACAGACTCACTGCTCATCAGGTAGAGCGGACTACGCTGTCATTTTATAAGTACGTGTCCATCGATGCACTAGATACTGCGAGAGATGAACTCTACCATGGCCTAGACACTCTGGATGTACTGGGCAGGATCTATATCGCCACGGAGGGAATCAATGGCCAGATCACCATTCCTAGCCATCGACTCTCTGAGCTGAGCGAGTATCTGGATTCGCACAAGCATTTTGCAGACATGCGTCTCAATATCGCTGTAGAGTCTGATGATCTATCCTTTGTCAAGCTCATCGTACGCAAGCGCACCAAGATCGTTGCAGATGGTCTAGATGATCGAGCTATAGACTTCTCTCAGCGAGGCAAGCACGTAGATGCACGGGAGTTTAATGAGCTAGCCAAAGATCCTGATACGCTTCTCATAGATATGAGAAATCACTACGAGAGTGAAGTGGGCCACTTTCAAGGTGCCCTGCGTCCCGCGGTCTCCACCTTCAGAGAGTCGCTGCCGCTGATAGCTGATGTCATCGCCGAGGAGAAGCCCAAGCAAGTGCTCATGTACTGCACAGGCGGCATACGCTGCGAAAAAGCTAGCGCATATTTTAAGAGTCTCGGTCATGAAGATATCTACCAGCTAGACGGCGGTATCATCAACTATGCCCACACCGTGAAGAAGGAGAATCTGGAGAATAGATTCGTCGGGAAGAATTTTGTCTTTGACCAGAGGCTGGGCGAGAGAATCACGGAAGACGTGCTCTCTGTATGTCACCAGTGCGGCGATCGCTGTGATCAGCATACTAACTGTGCTAATGATGCATGCCACCTCCTGTTTATACAGTGCGACGCCTGCGCATCTCACTTTGATAGCTGTTGTTCTACGCTGTGCCGAGAGTATCATCAACTGGATCCCGAGGAGCAGACTGCGCAGCGCAGTCAGCATACATTCAATGGGCAGAAGTATGCCCACGCTCGCTACTCCACACTCACAGGGCAAGCACTTGATTCCACTACCAATCGTACTACTCCTCCCAGCGAAAGCTAGCGATTAACCTATCCAGATCTTCAAGTAAAAACTCGTAGACAGGCCCCGTGCTATCAGGATTGACCTGACTATTGAGATATAGACTAGCTCTGAAGAAGTGATCCGTCGTATCTGATACAAAGAACTGCGCAGGTGTGGCGGACGGGCCATCAAGCAGAAAGAGAACACCACTGGCGCCGTACTCATTAGTAAATGCCAACTCATCTATGTAGTCTGCGCGCTTCACATGCTTTCTCGATAACTCAAATGCATCGTCCACACGCTTTTCGTAGTCTGCTCGATCCGTGATTCTGCTGTAGCTGCAGTGAATATCGGCATTGAGCGCTTCACTATGCAGATCGTACCAGCAGTCGCTCTCTATAGGTATGCCTAGTGATTCTGTCCTCCGACTCACCACGAGATAACTAGGTATCTCCATACTCAGCGGGCAGGACTCAGGATAGATCCGATCATAGCTCCGGTCGGGAAACTCAATGCGTGGATACGCGCGCGGGAGAGGTATGGGACTAGGCTTCTGACAGCTAGCTAGTGCCAGAGTTCCGCAGATGATATAGCGTAGTAGTGCTTTCATGGTGCTCGGGATCTTTCGATCAAAAATTATGAAAACGCCTGCGTGCGTCAATCATTTTAGCGTGATCATCACTTTTTCTATCCTTCGTCGACTTACCGCTATGGCCTTGAGGCTAAAGGTGCCAAAGTTCATCTCCTGATATTTTCGCGGTAAGCGACCATTCACTTCTAGATACAGGCCCGCAATGGAGTCACTATCGCCTCTGTAAGGCTCAAAATGCTCCTCGTCCATATCCACTACTCGGCAGACATCCTTGAGCAGTGTCTTTCCTTCAAAGATGTACTTCTCATCATTGATTTTCTCAAACTCTACTTCTTGGTGTAAGTCAAACTCATCCTTGATCTCACCTACTACTTCCTCTATCACATCCTCGAGCGTCACTAGGCCTGCTGTACCGCCATATTCGTCCACTACTATAGCCATATGCCGTCGGCTTTCCTGGAAGTCGACTAAGAGATCACTGATCTTCTTAGACTCAGGGGCATAGAGTACGTCAGTGTGGAGTTGACTCTGCCATGTATACCCAGGACCGCGATCGAGCTTGCTGATCAGATCCTTGACATAGAGGATTCCCTCGATCTGGTCTAGCTCTTCTCTATAGACAGGGATGCGACTGTACCCGCTCTCACGCACGACTTCCAGAAGCTCGTCATAGCTAGTGGCCAGATCAAGGGCCACCATATCCATCCTAGACTTCATGACCTCCTTTATCGTCACTTCATTAAAGGCCAGGAGCCCCTTGAGGATGTCTTGCTGGCGCATACTCTTGGCATCTGCCTGATCAGTGGTGAGCTCGATAGCCTTGCCTAGCTCCGCCATCTGCTTGCCTGGCATGATTGCCGTCTGCAGCATAGATCGCTCCAGTACCCAGCTACCTCGCTCCATCAGTCGCGTGATAGGATAGAGTACTCGGCTCAGGATGCCCAGCGTACCGCTCATGTACTTGGCCATCTTGACGCTGTGCGTATTGCTGTAGATCTTGGGAGCTACCTCGCCAAAGAGAACGAGCAAAAATGTGACAAGGATGACGGTCACCAGAAAATTGAGCCCGCGAGCCCAGGCATCGGGGTCACCCACAAGGGCTGGCAACCAATCTTGAAGCCACAGTGCGGCTTGGCGACAGACAGTGATACCTACGGTCTTTTGCAGTATGTAGTCACTGACTAGGACCAGTGCGATATTGATCAGATTATTCGCTACGAGGATGGTAGCGAGCAGATTGCGCGGATGCTGCAGGAGATCTAGCACACGCGTAGACCATCGCTCCTGATTCTCAGCGATCTCTATGAGTTGCTTTTGGGACAGCGAAAAAAATGCTACCTCGCTACCGCTGATCATGGCACTAGACAGCAGAAGTAGTAGAAGCACGACTATGGATATGGGCACGTCCCAGCCTATCCAGGGAAATAGCAATAGGCTAGCGGCTAGGAGTTTCTGGCCCGAGGGAGGAGGTTCTGTATCCACGGATTACTGGCTTGGTGATTGGATCTGATCAGGCCTCTGCAGCACGCGGAAGCTCAGCATCTCTACCTCAGTAGTGCGACGGTCCGCTCCCTTATCATCTTTCCAGCTACTGCTTGTAAGCTTACCCTCTAGGTAGATCATGGTGCCTTTCTTGAGAGTAGTGAGCACTCTCTCTGCCGTAGCTCGCCAGCAGACAATATTGTGCCACTCGGTGATCTGCTGCCACTCGTCATTCTTATCCTTATAGTTCTCATGTGTCGCCACAGAAAAACGCGCCAGGCTGGTCCCGTCTTGTAGTGTCCTATCTTCTGGGTCTTGGCCCAGGTTTCCGATCAGTATGACTTTATTAATCATCGTGTCAAAAATAGGTGCTTTTCTACTGCTCCTGCTGTAGATCTATATATCGCCTCAGGGATACAGGGAAGGGCTTGTCAGCCAAATGCGTGCTAGACACGGCCCTCACACCACTTTCTGTGCTATGTAGCTTGAATGCTTGCTCATAGTCTATGTCCACATCAGCTGCCATGGCTGGCCTGAGGTCTTCATCACATGTCAGCTCATAATAGCTGATGTACAGACGCTGATGACTAAGTACGCGAGTATCCCTACCGCTTAGCCGTGGCCTGTAAGCTTCTGAGCGGCCCAGATGAGATAACTCCCAGTCCTCAAGACTCGTAGGCGTATACTCGCTATCAGTTGCTTCTATCAGTGGCAGCTCATACATGCCCTCCCATATATCGCCAGCTCCTCGCTGCTGGATATACACTCTACCTTGGTGATCCATAGCGTACAGATAGTGAAACCAGCGCTCGCGGAGCTTGACTTTCTTCTTGGGCAGGGGATATTTCATGACGTCTTGCTGCAGATAGGCTTGACATCTAGAAGCTAGCGGACAATGGTGGCATCGGGGAGTTTTTGGCGTGCATATCGTACTACCTATCTTCATCAGAGCTCTGTTCCAGTCGCCTGGTCTGTCAGAACTGATGATCTCATCCGCCAGGTCTTGCATTGCTTTACGCTCCTTAGCCTTGGCTAAGTCTACCTGCACGTAGAAATATCTTGATAGTACGCGGTGGATGTTTCCATCGATCGCAGTAGACGCTATGCCGTAGGCAAAAGCCCCTACTGCAGATGCCGTGTATGGTCCTACACCTGGTAGCGCTCTCAGAGCATCCAGCGTATCAGGTACCTTGCCAGCATGCTGCTCCATCATGACCTGGGCCGCCGCGTGGAGTCTTCTAGCGCGGCTGTAGTATCCCAGTCCTTGCCACTCCGCCAGGACATCATCCACAGTGGCAGCAGCAAGCGATGCAAGCGTAGGAAATCTATCAAGAAATTTCTGATAGTACAGCAGACCTGTAGCGATGCGTGTCTGCTGCAAGATCGTCTCAGACAGCCATATGGCATAGGGATCATCCGTGAGATTCCACGGCCAATCATCCTTGTGCTCATCATACCAGCTCAGGACTCGCTGTCTTAGTTGCCTATCTGTCATCGTAGTACAGGTGCAAAGAAAAAGAGGCACACCGTACTTGACGATGTGCCTCACTGCTTCTGCATTGCTTATTATATACTCCTACGATCTGTAGCGAGCGATATTCTCATCTCCATAGCGTGCTCGGATGCTTTCTTTGAGCGCTTTACGCGCAAAAAAGATTCTACTCTTCACCGTACCGAGGGGCAGACTCAGATGATCTGCAATCTCCTGATACTTAAATCCCTCGTAGTGCATCTGGAATGGTACGCGGATGTTGTCATCTAGGTCTGATAGCATCTGCTTGAGCTCATTCATCAGGATGCCTGACTCAGCACTATTAGATATCACCGCACTGCCAGAGTTGAGGTAATACATATTGTCAGTCGAGTCAAAGAGCGTATTCGCTTTGACCTTCTTACGATAGTTATTGATGAAGATATTCTTCATGATCGTAAAGAGCCACGCCTTGAAGTTGGTACCTGGGCGAAACTTATCACGATTAGTAAGTGCTCTGAAGGCTGTCTCTTGATACAGATCCTTAGCTTCTTCACCGTTTTTAGTGAGATTGTAGGCAAAGGAATGAAGCAAACTGGACAGCTGATTTAGCTTAACATCAAATTCGACTGTAGACATGACTTTGTGAATTTTGTTGATTCAAATATAACCCCATTATTCAACAAAAACGAGCCTAAGGTTAAACAAACACAATCAGAGCGCAATACATTGTTCATGCTTTTTATAGTCAGTTGCTTTCTAACTATTTGATATATAGCTGTTTAATATTTAAGCTACTTTCTTTTTTTATTCCGTTTTTACTGAGATTGTTAACAGTAAAGCAAATTCACACTACTTCTGGGCGGTCAGATAGCTAATCAGAGCTACTACACTGAATATCGCATTGGGCAACCATACGCCGAGTATAGGATGTAGCGAGGAGTTACTCGCAAAAGTCTGGCTAAACTTGGACAATACGATGTACATCGCTCCTAGGCTCACTCCGATTGCCAAGTTCACCCCTATACCTCCACGCTTCTTTCTGCTAGCTATGCAGGTACCTATGATAGTGAGTATGATCATGGTAAATGGATCTGAGCTGCGGCGATAGATCTCTATCTTAAAGCTGCGAGTGTTGCCTACTCCCTTGGCCTCTTCGTAGTCTATATATTCTAGCAGCTGTGGTGTCGTCATCATCTCCCGCTGGCTATTATACTTCACAAAGTCCTTGGGGTGAAGATTAAATGCTGTGTCTAGTGCTGTCTTTGTAAATCTGATACTCTCTTTTCCATCTATGATTTCACGGTAGGAGGGGTTTTGTAGGCTCCAGCGATTGGGTTCGCCCAGCCAGGTGGCCTTCTTGGATTTGATCAGTTGCACCAGTTTCTTATCTCGGATGGTCTCCAGCCGTACATTGAGCAGAGTCGTATCAGACTTACGAAAGGAGCGCACGTAGATCTTAGAGTCAGGATCTAGGAAGATGTGTATATCATTATTCATTACCTTCTCTTCGCGCGGCCAGAAGTACTTTGCCTCATAGTAGCGATAGGTCTGATTGCTATTGGGTAGGATGAGGTGGCGTGCGATTCCGTAGGTCACACTGAGTAGTAAGGCTGATAGAAGAAATGGCTGCAGATATCTACGGAAGCTCACACCGCTGCCGAGGATGGCTATCACCTCGCTATTGCCTGCCAGTCGAGATGCGACGAAGATGACGGCTATCAGTGCAAAGAGTGGCCACAGCTCTCCATTGATCCATGGGATATAACTGAAATAGCGGTACTCCAGCACTTGCATGAAGCTCAGATCATGTTCTATAATCTTGGAGACCTTGTCACTATAGTCGATGGCCACCGCTATGATGGTAAATAGCAGAGCCGTGAAGAGAAAGGTCTTCAGATACTTAGCGATGATGTATCTGTCTAGTTGCTTCATAGTCTCCTGCGGAGTTCGGCATCTGTCTTCTGATACCATCTAGCAAAGTCTCCTGCGATGATATGCTCCCTTGCGACACGCATGAGTTCTTGGAAGAAAGAAATATTGTGCAGGCTGGCGATTCTAGCGCCGAGTGATTCTCCGCTGTGGATAAGATGACGCAGATAGGCACGTGTGTGATTGCGACTAAGTGCGCTAGTGGACTGAGGATCTACAGCCTCATGTACATCTTTCCACTTGGCATTTTTCATATTGAGCACGCCATCCCAAGTGTAGAGTAGTCCGTGACGAGCATTGCGCGTGGGAAGTACGCAGTCATACATATCTACGCCACGTGCTACACAGTTGAGGAGATTCCACGGAGTGCCTACCCCCATGAGATAGCGCGGCTTGGCCGTGGGAAGTATATCGTTGACCACTTCACACATCTCATACATCAGCTCCTCTGGCTCGCCTACACTGAGTCCTCCTATGGCATTGAGCTTGGCGTCTTGAGCGGCGACCATCTTGGCGCTTTCTCGGCGATAATCTGGATATGTGCTGCCTTGTACGATCGGAAGCAGGACTTGCTCATGCCCGTAGCGATCTTGCGTTTGCTGGAATCTAGTAAAGCAGCGCTTCATCCATCTGTCTGTGAGACCGATAGACTTTTGCACGTAAGTGCGCTCACAAGGATAGGGCGTACACTCGTCAAGGACCATGATCAGATCGGCACCGATGATGCGCTGAATGTCCATAGTATACTCCGGAGTAAAATGATGCTTGCTACCATCTATATGAGAGGCAAAGACGACTCCCTCCTCTGTGATCTTGCGCCTATGTGCGAGGCTAAATACTTGGTAACCTCCACTATCTGTGAGCATAGGGCCCTGCCAGCCTGAAAAGCTATGCAGACCGCCAGCATTCTCCATGACCTCAAGGCCTGGTCGCAGATACAGGTGATATGTATTGCCTAAGATGATCTGAGCCTGGGCTGTGTCTCTCAACTCTGGAGCGCTGAGGGTCTTGACCGTGGCAAGCGTACCCACAGGCATGAACACTGGGGTCTCCACTTTGCCATGGTCCGTATAGTAGTGGCCAGCTCTCGCTGAAGATGCGTCATCAGTCGCCTCTATGGTATAGCTGAAGTTTTCTCTAGGCATCGCGATGATAATTGTATGATTGTATGATGCCAAGCATCACTGAAAAGGCTATAAAAGCGCTTCCTCCTCTGCTGATCAGAGGCAAGGGTATGCCCACCACGGGCATGATACCCAGTGTCATACCGATATTGATGATCACATGGACGATAAAGTAGCTCGTGACACAGAGGATGAAGTACTTATTGAATTGCTGTCGCTGCTGCTGCGCCATACGAAGTAAGTAGAATATCAATATGCCAAATAAGACAATGACGGATGCGGCTCCTAAAAATCCCTGCTCTTCGCCTATGACGGTAAATATGAAGTCTGTACTCTGCTCTGGTACGTAATCCAGCCGCGTCATGTATCCCTGCAGAAAACCCTTACCCGCGATGCCTCCGCTACTGATAGCCATCTTGCTCTGTATGATATTGTACAGACTTCCCTGTGGATTGCTCTGTCCAGGGCTGAGCCACACATCTATGCGATCGCGCTGGTGAGGCTGTAAGACATGATTTACCACATAGTTGAGAGCTACAGTAATCAATAGGACTATAGCGCCCACTGATACATAGCGTATAGGCTTGGCAAATTTCTTCTTGATCACATCCCGAGCAGCGTGATAGACCAAGTATGCGGCAAGTACGATGATAGATCCCGTGAGCGACATAAAGATGCCTGTAAGCACTACTGCGAGAAAAACAAGTGCATATGGGACATTTCTCATGATTCGGCGTCGGTCCCACGGTGTGTACAGTATACTCAGTACTCCCAGAAGGACGGCTATAGCCATGGGCAGATTGATGACTTCGGATATGATAAATAAGCTGACTGTACTCGTGCTGATCAGATATACTCCTGCAGGAAACCCTGCTAGGAATAGTACCAGCGTAAGACCTAGAAATACTCCTGCCGTGCCCGCATCTGGCTGGAGTAGTACCAATATGATAGGTGCGACTATGACTGCTAAGCTGATGGCCTGGTACCTCAGTGTACTGAGGTCCGTGCGATAGTGACTAAGCAATGCCGCTAGACTCAGTGCCGTACTCAGTTTCACGAGTTCTGCCACCTGTAGGCTCATCCCGCCTGGTAATCTAAACCACGACCGTGCACCGTGCACCTCGTGTCCTAGAAACGCTACAGCTAGAAGAAGCAACAGCCCACCTACATATGCTGGTACGTGAATGATGTGCCAAAACTTCTGCTGGATCACTCCTACCAGAAAGAAAAGCACCACCCCTATGGCTATCTGTGTGAGATATGTGCTATATCCTGGAGGAAAGACCATAGTAGATTCCTTCATTGACTGATCTACCATGCTGCTGTAAACTGTCATCGCACCTATGGCGGTAAGGATGATATAGACTGCAGGTAGTACTGCTGATACGCCTGTACCACGTGTATACGTGCGTGAGCGACTCATATCATATACCTCGGCCCTCTAGGTATTCCTCAGCAGTCATGCGATCGATGCTCAAGATAGCATTGGGATACATCCTGCGTATCCGCAGGAGGTCTGCCCATGACTCTCTCTCGAGGAGATAGTATCCCGTCTTGAGAGAGTAGTAGGGCTGATCATAGCTCCATTTCAGCTCATCCTCTGGGAATGTCCTGCGAAAACGGCTTCGCTCAGCTTCCATTTCTCTTCGATCCCTGGTGATGAGTACGCTGATCCTGTATACAGGATACTCCTCCTTGTCTTTGCGATACTGCTCATAGCGATTCATCGCTGCATCGAGGCTAGCCGGCGCAGATATCTGTGCCTCTACCATGATAGAACCACTCAGACACAGTAGGAAGATATAGATAACTCTAGCTACCATGGCACTGCTTATATTTCTTACCACTTCCACATGGGCAAGGATCATTGCGACCTACTTTCTTTTCTGAGCGGCGCACTGTTTCTACCTTTTGTCTGCCCTGTCCAGCGCGCATACCAGCACGCTCAGCAGCAGTCTTCTCCTGCTTATTAGTGCTCATCTTACTGAAGTCTCTTTTGGACTGCCTTGCCTCCTGTACAGCACTACCCTCACTGAAAGCCAACCTCCCCTGAGCTAAGAATGTCCCAGTGTCTTCGCCTATCTCATTCATCAACTGCTCAAAGAGCTCATACGCCTCTATCTTATAGACGACCAGTGGGTCTTTCTGCTCAAAACTGGCCGCCTGGACACTATCCTTTAGCTCATCCATAGATCGCAGGTGCTCTTTCCAGTTCTGATCGATAAATGCCAGACTCGTAGTCTTCTCTATATCGGTCATGATAGATTCGCCTTGGGTCTCCACAGCCGTCTTGAGATCTGCTGTGATAGCCATCTTCCTACTACGCCCATCACCGTAGGGAATCAGTATGCGCTTATACTTGTGACTCTCATTCTCGTACGCGTGGCGTATCTCAGGCATGAGTAGAGTGGCAATCTTGTCTCCCTTCTCGCTATAGTACTGCATGAATCTATCCATCACTTCCTGCGTGATATCATCGGAAGAAGCTTCCATGAAGCTCGCTTCATCTATCTCAGGATCGTAGCCGAGCGTAGCCATAGTCGCGGTGCGGAAGCTCTGATAGTCACCGCCTTCGCCCTTGTGCTGATAGACTAGTCCCTGTATCAGACTGTAGAATGTGTTGCTGATCTCTAGTGATAATCTCTCTCCTGTAAGTGCGCTGTTCCTTTTCTTATAGATCGCTTCGCGCTGGATATTCATGACATCGTCATACTCGAGCAGACGCTTTCTGGTTCCGAAGTTGTTTTCCTCCACTTTCTTCTGAGCATTCTCTATACTCTTGGTCACCATACTGTGCTGTATGACTTCACCATCCTTGTAACCCATGCGATCCATGAGCTTGGAGATGCGCTCTGAGCGAAATAGCCTCATCAGCTTATCTTCTAGAGAGACGTAAAACTGCGAGCTACCAGGATCTCCCTGTCTACCCGCTCTACCTCTTAGCTGTCTATCGACTCGTCGACTATCGTGTCTCTCTGTACCTATGATGGCCAGACCTCCCGCTGCCTTCACTTCGTCGGATATCTTGATATCTGTACCTCGTCCAGCCATATTGGTGGCAATGGTGACTTTTCCAGGCAATCCCGCCTCGGCTACGATTTCTGCTTCTCTCTGATGTTGCTTTGCATTGAGGACATTGTGCGGGATATTCCGCTGATCAAGGATGCGGCTCAGAGTCTCTGATATATCCACACTCGTAGTACCCACGAGCACTGGTCTACCTGCTTGGGTGAGTGCATCTATCTCTTCTATGACGGCATTGTACTTTTCACGAGCCGTGCGAAAGACCATATCCTCATGATCCTCACGCTGAATCGGCCGATTAGTAGGCACTACCACTACATCAAGCTTGTAGATTTCCCACAGCTCACCCGCCTCAGTCTCTGCTGTACCCGTCATACCACATAGCTTGTGGTACATGCGGAAGTAGTTCTGAAGTGTGATCGTCGCATACGTCTGTGTGAGATTTCCCACCTTGACATTCTCCTTGGCTTCTAGTGCTTGGTGGAGACCGTCTGAGTATCTCCTTCCTTCCATCATCCGTCCCGTCTGCTCATCTACGATCTTCACTTGCTGATCCATCACCACATACTCTTCATCTTTTTCAAAGAGGCTATAAGCCTTGAGTAGTTGATTGATGGTGTGCAGGCGCTTGGACTTGGTGGCAAAGTCGCTGATGACTTCTTGCCTTGTTTCAGCCTTTTGCTCCTCGGTCATCGCATCATTCCTGTCGATCTCCGAGAGCTCCATTCCTATATCTGGCATGATAAAGAAGTCACTGTTTTCTCGGCCTTTGGCAAGATACTCGGATCCCTGCTCCATGAGCTCTACGGATCTATTCTTCTCATCGATCACGTAGTAAAGCGGCTCATCTACCAGATGCATATTCTTACTCTGCTCCTGCATGTAGAAGTTTTCTGCCTTCTGCAGATTATTTCTCACACCGTCTTCACTGAGAAACTTGATGAGCGGTCTGTACTTAGGCATCGCACGATGCGCTCGGAGCAGAGCCATTCCCATCTCACCCTCATCATTTCCGAGTTTCCCATCTTTCATAAGATTCTTAGCTTCGGCAAGGTACTTGGTGGCAAGCTTTTTCTGCTCTGAGACCAGACGCTCTACGAAGGGCTTGAGCTCTATGTATTCCTGCTCCTCTGAGTCTTTACCCACAGGTCCACTGATGATGAGCGGCGTGCGCGCCTCATCTATGAGTACGCTGTCCACCTCATCGATCATCGCAAAGTGGTGCTTACCCTGTACGAGATCCTCTACGGATCTACTCATATTGTCTCGCAGATAGTCAAAGCCAAACTCATTGTTAGTACCATAGGTGATGTCGCAGTCGTAGGCTGCTATACGCCCTGGAGAGTGAGGCTTGTGCTTATCGATACAGTCGATCGTCAAGAATAGAAACTCAAATATGGGACCCACCCATTCAGCGTCTCTGCGGGCTAGGTAATCATTCACCGTGATGACATGGACACCCTGAGAGCTCAGACCATTGAGATAAGCGGGCAGTGTAGCTACGAGCGTCTTTCCCTCACCCGTCATCATCTCTGCCACCTTTCCATCGTGCAGGACCATCCCACCTATGAGCTGTACGTCATAGTGTACCATACCCCACTGTATATCACCGCCAGCTGCCGTCCACTGGTTTTTCCAGGTGGCGCGATCTCCATCTATAGATAAGTACTTTCCGCCCCTAGCAGCAATCTCTCGATCATGGTCTGTGGTTGTGACCTGGATCTCGCTGTTATCTGTGAATCTGCGAGCGGTTTCCTTTACTACGGCAAAGGCCTCTGGCAAGATTTCCCACAGGATTTCCTCAAGTGCTTCGTCGCGATCTTTCTTGAGCTTATCCAGTTCATTGAAAAAGTCTTCCTTCTGCTGAAGGTCTTTTTCTTCCTCGGCTTGCTTGCGCACTGTAGCGATGTCCTCATCTATGCCTTGGAGATGCTCTGCGATACGCTCTCTAAAGTCTACCGTTTTTTGCCGCAAGGCATCCGCTGATAGCGACTGGTACTGCTCGTAGTATTCATTGATCTGCTCTACATAGGGCTGATATTTCTTGACATCTCTGTCATACTTCGTACCGAAGATTTTCTTGATAGTCTTTCCAAAAATGCTCATTGTCTATTTTTAGCGGATCATTACGACACCGTACGTGGGTCAAAGTTAGTTACCCTAGCAGATCACAATTCATACCATACTCGCCCATGACCGCATTATCCGCCATTCTGTCTAGTCGTTCCAGAATATCCTGCCAGATTTGTTTGTTATTGGTGATTTGTCTGGGGGCACTTTCGTGCAAAAGCGATCATGATTCCTCTACACCATCTATAGAACCCTCAGTCCAGGACGTGCCGGTAAAGCGCGCAGCTATGTTTTTCTCTGACCTAACGCAAGGTCCGCTGGTATACGTGTACAAGGACTCTGTATTAGCTGACCAAAAGGAATATTGGCTTCTCACGCTGGAAGATCCATCAACAGTCAGATGCTGCCAGTTCTTTTCTGGCTCTGGTGAAAGCCAAGAGGTCTTCTACGAAATCTCTAGCACAGGAGTGCATATGGCTGCTCAGGCCTTTAGGATAGTAGATTCTGCAGGCTTGAGTTATACACCCGCACGCATCTATGAAGATGACATATATCCTCTAGTAGATCTGCCAGATGGATCCGCACTGGTCCAGCGGATCCGCATCTACAGCGCTTCAGATACATCAGCATTTACTGAGATCACTAAGAATCGACGCTTTGCTCCCATCAATGGTGGAGCTCACGTACGGGTAGAAGGTCAGGAACTCTTTGAGCTCTATGATCAGGGATACATCACCGTACAGAATCAATTTACCGAGCTGTATGCGAGAGATACGGGACTCGTGTCATTTACTAAGTATCGCGAAGGCAGCGCTATGACCGCTCTGCGACTGAGTGCGATCCACACTCCAGAGCAGTTCAGACAGCTGTATGGCTATGAGCCACCTTGCTTGCCTTCTGAGCAGTAGATCTCTAGCGCCCTGGGAGTGCCGAGTACAGCTTATAAGCCCGCAGGTAACTATATATCTCAAATCCGACTAAGAGCACAAGGGACGAAGCCAATAGCCCCGTACGCAACCAAAAAACTCTGCTCGTAAACTCCTCTAAGAACGCGTCAATTACAAGGATCTCTGTGAGCAATACAGCACTCATACCCAGAAGTAGTATGACACTCAAGGCATAGACCCATCTATGCTTACGCTTCATATCTCGCTTCTCATTCGTGATGAATAGTCGGCGACCACGAGGACAGTCAGGGATCATGTGCAGATACTGCTTGGTGATACGGCGTGCGTCATCCCACTGCAGGAGGTAGTGCGACGCATAGGCCTTCTTGTAGATGAGCTGAGCATATTCTTTCTTATCCCAGCCATCTCCCTGGAGTACATGTGCGATCTGCTCGTCTATGCGATCATAGTACTTCTGATAGTGTCCCGCCTGATCGAGCGCGGCTAGATAATCCTGATAGATGAGGCGAAAGTGATCATCCTCGAGCTGTCTTATTTGCTGCTCGTACTGCTCATAGTAGGAGATAAGACCATGAAAGTCCGTCTCAGGAATCTCCTGATATCTCTGTAGGACGATGTCATCTCTAAATGCGGATGGACTCATAGTTTCTCAGTCTGATAGATGATCACGCGGCTCGGAGCTGCATCTAGGTCGAGTAATAGTGGCGCTATCTGTATCAAATATATGCCCTCTGGCTGATCTGGTGCGATGTGCAGTAGTTCTGTAATAGTGCTTTGTCGGCGGTCTGTCTCCCGATCACCTGCCCAGAAAGCGTGATGGGCAGCAAGTGCGCCACCGTCTTGCTCTGGATCTACACTCGGTAAATCTGTGAGAAAATGCTCTATACCTCTATCAGCGAGATAAGTCATCGCATCAGCAGATAGATAAGGTATATCCATACCACCAAAATCTGGATACTGAGGTACGCTCGTATCTAGACATCGTAGCACTAGGGCTTCTGTGCGTGGATAGGGCTCCATAGCTAGTGCAAGCGTGTCGTCACTGATGGCTATCGCTCCCAAGTGCGATATGTGAAGGACCAGACAGGTCATCAAGCGCGATGGAGCTATATCTCCTAGGTACGGTCCGTCTGATGTGACATGCCTGGAGCTCTCAGTGTGGGTACCATTGCCGTGTATAGTTGTCTGCAAGATCATCGACTGCACAGGGCTGCCGTGCTCCAGAAGCAATGGAGTACCTTGCCACATCTGCGGCTCTGCAGTGGCTGGATCTGCCGCAAAGCATCGAGCTTGAGGACCATGCAGATGGAGGTATCTTGTAAGATCTACACCCTGTGAGAGGTCAGAGCGGAAGCGCTGATCTCCTAGAGACCAATCGACCTTTAATTGCGCTGATCTCGTCCCCATGTTAATTTATTTCTCATTGTCTGCTGGAAGCTGTACTCTGGCAAGTGGACCAGTATAGTGGAATAGTCACACTTCCTCACTGCGAGCTGGTGCGACGCTGTGATCGTCTCAAATCTAGAATCCAAAGTGGTCAGATAGGTATCTGCCCTTCCCTCTATCTCAAAGGAGACGACGCTATCATCGCTGATGATGATGGGTCTCATAGAAAGATTGTGCGGAGCTACGGGCGTGATGACAAAGTTTCCGCTACCAGGGAATATGATAGGTCCTCCACAGCTGAGGCTGTATGCTGTGCTTCCCGTGGGCGTAGCCAAGATCACTCCATCTCCCCAGTAGCTGGTGAGATACTCTCCATTGACGTATGTATGGATCGTGATCATGGCACTTAAGTCACGCTTGAGCAGCGTGAAGTCATTGAGCGCAAATCGATCATTGTCAAACAGTGGTAAATTGGTCTCTAAATGAAGCATCGTTCGCTCCTCTGTGGTATAGCTACCGTGCACTATATGATGTAAGGCCTCCGCTATGATCGACTTCTCTACACTTGCCAGAAAACCTAGACGGCCCATATTGATACCGAGTATAGGAATAGCGAGATCCTTCACGAGAAGCGCTGCTGCCAAGATAGTGCCGTCGCCTCCCAGAGATAAGATGAAATGTGGTGACCACTGACTGAGCTGCGCTCGATCTTCTATCGTCTCTACGCTAGACAGTTGATCTACCAGATGATCTGGCAGCTGACGGAGATAAGGTCCATAGATTGCTACGGTCACATCATAGCGTGTCAGTAGCTGAGCAATCTGCTCTAGCTCAGGCTGATTGCTCTCAGCGTAGTGCTTTCCGTAGATGAGTAGTTTCATGATGACTGTCTAGGCGGGCTTTGCTCTAGGTGCTCTAGCTCATCCAGCTAGTCTAGTACGTAGGCGCGCCCAAGAATAACCCCGTCTCTCCTAGGATGTTCCTGGAGAGCTCCAAGGAAAAGACAAAGTTCTCATAGAGTACAATATCTATTCCAAGTCCATATCCTATGAGCAGCTCTGATGCAAGATCATTTTGGCCTGCAGAAAATCGATTGCGCACTACACCAGTATCTATGTGTGGACCTAGTAGCAGTGATATGGGCATCTGTCTCCATGCTCGCACAGGCATGAGAGACCCAAGCGAGAGTGATGTACTGAGAAGCCTGTACTTCATATCTACTTGAGCATAGGCATAGTCTTCACCGTCTACCACATACTGCTGATAGCCACGCACTACATCCTGACGGTAGCCCAAGGCTCTATTGTGCACTTGATCTGCTTCCCCTGCGACTGTCTGTTGGCCTGCTGCTCTCATGTATAGTCTCCATCTAGACCATGAGCGCGCTAGCTCAGCTGATAAGCTGACCTGTGTCAGTGAAAGATCATCCCACAGCCCTATGCCCATTTGCGCGAAAGCGCCCTGAAACCTCACACCCTGAGATGGGTATATCCTCAGATCACGACTATCATAGTCCATCGTATAGCTCACACTAGCATACTGCTGGCGCTGATCAGATCGTCTAAAATAGGCAGGGTTGAAATCGTCAATATCTCCCGAGCTTATGGTGCGCGACTGGTATCCTAAGTCCAGCCTGTGTGTCCACCTTGGTCGCGCTCGGTATGTGAGGCCTATTCTCTGGTGTATCCAGGTCTCTACGAGTCCGTCTTCTAGCTCACTGAAGACGCGGCGATTGTCCACAGAGCTGTGATGTACCCTGTCAGATCGTGCAAGTCGTGTCTCTGTCTCAATGCCTAGTGGTGTGCCTGCACTCAAAAATGGTAAAGTATATTCCAAGACGATCTCGTCTACAAATCCAGCCTGCAACTGCAATCTCAGAGGGTCTAGACGGCCCGTGAGTTGTAAGAGTTGGAGATCGACTCCCACATTGATCCTAGTGAGATCACGGTCATACTGGCTCCACCACTCATTGAAGTTTCTATCTGCTAGCTCTACGAATGGTATCAGAAAAAAAGGAATCTGCTCATCGATATCCACGGCAATTGTCAGCTCGTCCTGGGTCCACTCTGAGATATTAATCTGCGCTGATGAGATAGCTAGCTGTCTATCGAGATCTACGGCCATCGCTGTCAATTGCTGGTCTAGATCCAGACTCGTCAGCCGCTGAGGGTACAGCTGTAGCCAGGAGAGTAAGGCCTGGCTCGAAGTGCGCTCTGTGCCAGATATCTCATACTGCGTGATATGGACGCTGTCCTGAGCAGTGGCAGGTATAGCCAGTACTATGAGGAGGCTTGCTTGCAGCAGCCGTGCTCTACATACTGAGATAGTGTAAGAACGAATCGTATCGATCTTGATAAAGACCCAGGTACTCCTGCTCTTTGCTATAGTTTCCCTCGATCTCATATCCCATACGTGTGAGCGTCTCGATGATCCGATCCGTATCATCGCTACTGAGCTTAAGACTCAGCTTGATACTATCCTGCTGGTCATCAGCATGCACAAAGGTACAGAGCACCCTACCACCTTCGGCCTCTATGACTCGTGTGATGTCCGCAAGACTGTAGTCCGACTTCTTCATACTCATGAGGATGATCGCCCCCGTCTCTGCTAGCGAATATGTCTCAGCAAAGTAGAACAATAGGTCCATGTGATGAATGGTACCGAGATATTTCTGCTCGCTATCCACTATAGGAATGGTAGAAAGACGCTGTCGCACCAGCAGTCTCATGACCTCAAAGAGATGATCCTGCTCTTGCGCATAGGCGATGCCATCTATGATCTCCATACTTCCTATGTCATCGGTCAAAGGATGATTGAGTATGACTTCCTCTGATATGACGCCTAGGAGCTCCTGGTGATTGACCACAGGCAAGTGGTGGACATTGAAGTCTTGCATGACGAGCAATGCGCTATTACCGGTGTCACTCGTGCGCACTGGAATGAGCGATTCTGATATGAGTTCCTTGGCAATCATCGGCTGAGCTTTCTTTTTTCTTGTACGAACTCGGCTTCTGTGAGTATTCCTCGATCTCTCAGATCTTTGAGCTTATTAAGTTGGCGTAAGAGTATGTCTTCATCTAGGCCCTTGATGTCTGCAGGTGGCTGTACTGATGGCGCTAGACGAAAGTTGTTCTTTTCAAAATCTTCGTACTCATCTTGTATGCGCAAGAAGGCCAGTTCGTCCGTGGACTTGATCTTATCTAGCTTGGTCATACCGTTTTCTACCGCCTTGCTGAGATGGTAAAATCCTTTTTTCTTATTCTCCATAAGACTGTAGGCGCAGGCTAGGCGAAAGTGTGTGTGCACGTGCTGAGGAGAGATCTCAAGGGCCTTGTTGAAATCGGCAATCGCTCCGCTCATATCGTAGTCTTCATACTTCTTCATTCCTGTCTCGAAGAATGGATTTTTCTTAGAGGTCGTACTTCGTCTGGGAGCTGGTGACTGGGTAGTCCGCTTCTTTACAGGAGCATTGGATCGACGCTGAGGTCGCTGGCGGACGTCTGCCTGCCTACCTTGATACTGATAGCGATGCTTATTATACTTATAGTCAAAGCGCTTTTCGTCCTGCGCAAGGAAGATGATACCATCTATAAGACCGAGTATCGCACTGAGACTTGTGATACTGAGCAGTATATAGAGAATACCTAAGGCCGTCTGTCCCAAGTAAAAGCGGTGTATACCAAACACCCCTCCAAAAATTGCCAATAATCCAGCTGTAGTCTTATCCTTCATTGCTCGTATTAAAGTCAAACTTACAAGTAAGCACCGCGATGTCATCAGGATATCCTGAAGATCCTTTGAATTCTTCCATGCGGCTCTGCAACTGCTCTGTGATATGGGTGGCATCGTGCTCCCTCGTGCGAGCTAGAAAATCTGCTATGTGCTCATCAGAAAAATACTCACCTTGATCATCTGTAATATCTGTGAGTCCATCTGTGAATGCTAATAAAACTGCATCGCTATCCAAAGACGCTTTTCCCAACTCTACGAAAGGTAATTCATCAAATGCTCCTATGACAGTAGTCCCTTTGTCGAGTCGCTGCTCAGAGGCATCACTCACGAGAAATGGCGGAAAATGTCCTGCATTAATGTATTCCATCTGCTGTGTATCCTGATGAATCATGGCTATAAAGAAGGTGAGATATTTATCGCCCTTGGTAATTTTATTGACAGACATGTTGATATCTCGGACGAGCGCTTCTAAGTCTGTGTGCTGAAGGATGAGTGTGTGGATAAGTGCTTGGAAATTTGCCATAAGCAGTGCCGCTGATACTCCCTTACCAGAGATATCAGCTATGCACAGCAGTAGATTATCATCTCGTAGTCTGATGACATCAATGTAATCACCGCCTACATTGTAGTGCGGCTGATAGATACTGGCTATGTCGCAATATTTCAGCTCTGGCATCCCCTCAGGAATGAGCATTTTCTGAACCTCGCTGGCCAGCTCTATTTCTTTCTTATACTTTTCTTGCTCGAGCTGTCTATTAAATAGTCGCTTATTCTCTATAGCTACTGTGACGATATTGGTAATTGTAGTGATAAACTGTAGCTTATCATAGAGATCATCATTATCCTTCATTCCTCCAATCAGAGCAAAAGACAGCGGAAGCTCCTTGTGATACACAGGCACTACTATATCAAATTCAGCAAGTATGTCATAGCCTTTGTTCTTAACTGTAGTGAGACGCTTGATCTGCAAGAGCTCAGTGATGACACCTCTATCTAGCAGTTCTGAGCCAGAGGAGAGTATCTCTGCATTGCATCGCCAAGCATTGTCCTCGTTGACGAGTAGCGCCATCTTACCTACTCCCATCTCCCAGCCGAGAAATGACTCGTACATGGAGTAGAGACCCTGAGACGATAGATTTTCATTGATGGCCTGGGTGATATTGAGCAAGCTCTTAATCTGGAGTTGCTTGAGATTGAGATCCTTCTCTAGCTTTTGTAATATTTCCAGTTGTCTATTCATCAGTAGCGCACGTCATTTACATCACGAAGGTGATTACCAAGGACATTGATACAGAACACGAGTATCATAATGATCAGCGCTGGTATCAATGCTATCCCAACTCTACCTGATAGAGCTAGTCCGTAGTTCTCGCTCAATATATTTCCTAGACTAGGCGCTGGTGGCTGCACACCAAATCCCAGAAAACTCAGGCCCGCTTCTAGTAGTATCGCCATCGCAAAGTTGGCAGTCAAGATAACGAAAAGTGGTCCCAGTATATTAGGTAGGATGTGATGTCTCACTACGCGCCACATGGGTGTACCAGACATTTTGGCGAAAGCCACATAGTTCTCTTGCTTGAGAGACAAAATCTGTCCTCGCACTACTCGCGCTACCTCGACCCACATGGTGATACCTATGGCAAAGACGACATTCCACAAACCCCGTCCTACAGCTATCAACACCACAAAGACAAGCAGCAAAGTAGGAATAGACCATACACTATTAACCAAAAACATGACAATCTCATCCACCCATCTTCCTCCTAGTCCTGCTAGCAGGCCCATGATCACACCTATCACAGCACTGAGTAGCACGCTGATAAGGCCTACCACCAGCGATATCCTCAGACCATATAGAAGTCGACTATAGAGGCTGCGGCCAAATGCGTCTGTACCCAGATAAAATGTACGTGACTTTGCATACACACTATGGATGTCTGATATGACGAGCGTATCTCTCCATCCAGGATATCTATAAAGCGGAATCATATCTTCGACCAGATAAAGTGTACTATCCTGCTGCTCATACCAGTACACAGTCTTCTGATATTCTTGATCAGAAGCAACGTAATGAATGAGCTGGGTCTGATAGCCTATAGGAGCATTGGCAGTGTTAATGAACTGCTGATTAGCATGCGTAGAGGTATCAGTAGCTAGATAGTCTGCGCTGATCGCTGCCAAGATGATACTACAAAGCAGTATAAATATGATGCGTATATACCAGCTCATCCATCTGTAGGGTTTGTGTCCGCGAGTTTTGGATTGGTGAGATGTCGATCACTATCACGCTTAGTCTTCTTGGCTATGGATTGGCGGAGGCACGCGCCTAGATCTACCTCCATCTGATTAGCCAGACACATGAGCACAAAGAGAATGTCTGCCATCTCTTCCTGGATAGCTTGCTTGGTGGTGTCCTCATCCTGTGCGTGCTTATAACTTTGCTCGCCATGCTGTCTAGCGAGATGACGCGCCAGCTCTCCTACTTCCTCCATAAGGATGAGACCATTAGTCCTGACGTCAAAGTAGCGTACGCCATGGGTCTTGATCCACTCATCTATCTCTTGCTGCCAGTCTCTGATATCCATACTACTGTCTGTCTTTGCTATCTAGGTATATGGTGACTGGTCCATCATTGATCAGCTCGACTTGCATATCAGCACCAAATCTCCCTGTCTCACATTTGATGACAGATGCTGCCATATGCACAAACTCGTCATATAACACCTGTGCCTGATCGGCTGGAGCTGAGTGTATAAAGCTTGGGCGATTTCCCTTCTTAGTACTTGCGTACAGCGTGAACTGACTTACTAGAAGTATAGAACCTCCTATGTCCTGTACGGACAGATTCATCTTACCCTCAGCATCTGAGAAAATACGCATCTGCAGTACTTTCCTGAGAATATACTCCATATCATCATGATCATCCTGGGATGTGAATCCACACAGCAGAAGTAAACCACGATCAATAGAACCTGTGGTATAACCATCTACCTTCACACTCGCTCGCGCGACTCGCTGAAGTATTGCACGCATACTACAAAAGACGTCATATTGTCATGGATCTCTGCGAGTAGCTCTATATATACTGGATCAATATAGTGTGGATAGCATGTGGATAAGCCCAGTATCCTTGAACAAAATCTATAATATTTCTTATAGCTGTGAGCGACTAAAAACTACAAGAGACTTACCAACATACTTATCAACAATAATACATAGAAAAATACATGTGTGTAAGTAGTTGATTATGAGTTATCTATACGAGATTATTTGTTGAGACCAACACTTATCAACGTCGCTAGATGTATAATAGTAATGATCTACAAACTGAAAAAAAGAAATGAATATTAAACCTGCTGTGAGGAACTGGCTTTTGCTGGGCGCGATATTGGTGTGGTTTCAGATTTTTATCGGTGGTGTGACACGACTGACCGAGTCCGGTCTGAGTATTACAGAGTGGGAGATCGTGGAAGGCACGTTGCCTCCACTGAGCGCTGCAGCATGGACAGAAGCACTAGAAGAGTACAAGCTCACGCCGCAGTACAAGAAGATCAACGAAGGCATGACGATGTCAGAGTTTAAGTTCATTTACTTCTGGGAGTACTTTCATAGACTATGGGCTAGGATGATGGGCTTTGTATTTCTGTTTCCATTGATTTACTTCGTCCTACGTGGCTGGATACCCAAGCGTCTGGTACCTAATCTACTAGCTATGTTCTTTGGTGCAGCTATCGTCGCTCTATTCGGATGGATCATGGTAGCGAGTGGATTGAAAGATAGGCCATGGGTTAATGCCTATAAGTTATCTGTCCATCTGGGTCTAGCGTTGATCTTGTATTGCATCATACTGTGGACATGGATGAAAGAAAAGTGGCGCTCAGTAGAGCTAGTGCGATCCGCGCATAGGTCTAGTCTCATGGTATGGTCACGTGTGATTCTCGTGCTGTTGTCAGTGCAGATCATTCTAGGAGGATGGATGAGTGGTATGAAGGCCGCATTGCTCTATCCACAGTGGCCAGATATGAATGGTAAGTTCATTCCAGATGCTTTGCGGGACGGAGATTCTTGGAAGTGGAGTAATGTCGTGGATTATGATGGTCTAGCGGTCTTTATGCCTGCGCTTGTACAGTTTAGTCATAGGATGCTGGCGTACTTATTGACAGGGTTGATCTTGTGGTGGTGGATAAGTCGATTGATGAGACATAGCAGCACTGCCATACGTCGAGCAGGGGGTATCATGATACTACTTTTGATAGCTCAGATTCTCCTTGGTATTACTACTTTGGTACTGAGTGTAGGAAGCATACCTGTAGGATGGGGTTCTGCACATCAGATGGTGGCAATTTTGTTGCTTTCCATAGTTGTATTTTTGTTTTTTGCGGCAAGACACACTTCATCAACACCTGCACGCACATGACGGACTACGAGATCAAAGAAGAAGGCGGATATCGATATGGCGAATATGGCCAGGGCGATACACCCTTGGTGCTAGTGCATGGGCTCATGGGTGGCTTAAGTAATTTCAGTGGGGTGATACAAGAGTTCCAGAAGACCCATAGAGTGCTGATACCACTGCTTCCTATCTTTGAGCTTCCGCTCAAAAAAGCGACGCTCTCAGGCCTCAAGGAGTATTTTGCTAAGTTCCTCGAGTATAAGGGCGAAAAAGACATACATCTCATAGGAAATAGCCTGGGAGGACATCTAGCATTGCTGCATGCCCTTGATTATCAGGAAGATGTGAAGTCGATCACACTTACAGGAAGCTCTGGATTGTATGAGAATGCATTTGGAAATGG
>JAHDBH010000149.1 GCA_020630495.1 Saprospiraceae bacterium | reverse complement strand
ACAGTGCCTTCTGCCACACCGATATGGAGTAGCACGCCGTCATAGAATGACTCGAGCTCCATGGTCGCTTTGTCTGTTTCTACCTCTGCGAGCACATCGCCTGGTTGTACCTTGTCGCCTTCCTTCTTGAGCCAGCCTATGATGACTCCTTCTTCCATGGTGTCACTGAGGCGGGGCATTCTGATGATTTCTGCCATATCTGCGGTCGATTAGTTGGGCGTGAAATTACGCCATTACGATAGGATTGATCGCCTATTGAGTAAATTTGTGCGATGATCTCGGAGACCAGTTTGATAGATGATGCCGTAGGAGCATTCAGCACATTGCCTGGGATCGGCAAGAAGTCAGCTCTGAGGCTCGTGCTGCACATGCTGGAGCAGCCGCCAGAGTACACTGATAACTTCACACAGACGCTTGCAGATCTGCGCGCTAAGATCCATCCCTGCAAGCGATGTGGAAACTACACCGAGCTGGAAATCTGTCATATCTGTAGCAATCTGCACCGAAGTGAAAAGCTCATCTGTGTAGTAGAGAGCATCCGAGACTTACTCGCTATAGAGCAGACAGGCCACTATAGAGGAACATATCATGTGCTAGGAGGACTCATATCGCCACTAGAGGGACGCGGACCAGGTGATTTGCGTATCGCGCATTTGCTCGACAGAGCCCGCACTCCCGAGACAGAAGAACTGGTCATGGCTCTATCACCCACGATCGAGGGCGACGCTACTACCTACTATATAGCCAAGCAGCTGAGTGGTGCGGATGTTAAGATCACACAGATATCTAGGGGTGTATCATTTGGTGGAGAGCTCGAGTACACAGATGAGCTCACACTCAGTCGCTCCATCGAAGGCCGTATCAGCTACACCGCTTATCACCAGAGCACACCAGACAGATGAGTAAGCTGCAGATCGTCATTGTATCCTACAATGTGCGACACTTTCTGCATCAGGCGCTCAGTGCGATACAAGCTGCTGCGCGCGATATGGATACAGAGATCTGGGTAGTAGACAATGATTCTAAGGATGCCAGCGCGGAGATGGTCGATGAGCTATGGCCAGATGTCAAGCTCATTGCCAATCAGGAGAACACTGGATTTGCTGTGGCAAATAATCAAGCCATCAGGCAATCAAGCAGTGAGTACGTGCTATTGCTCAATCCTGATACAGTCGTAGAAGAGGACAGCCTGCAGGCCTCTGTGCAGTACATGGATAAGCACCCCAAGTGTGGCGCGCTGGGCATACGTATGATTGATGGTAGCGGCGCATACCTGCCTGAGAGCAAGCGAGGCTTGCCTACGCCATGGGTCGCTCTGTGTAAGACACTCAAGCTGCACCGTATCTTCCCGCGCTGGCGAGCGGTGAACGGTTACTATCTAGGCTATCTCGACGAGTACAGCACAAGCGAAGTAGATGTTCTCAGCGGAGCCTATATGATGATGCGCAGATCCGTGCTCGATGAGGTAGGATTGCTGGATGAAGACTACTTCATGTACGGTGAGGACGTCGACCTGAGCTATCGTATACAGCAAGCAGGTCATCAAGTCGTCTATTTTGCTGGCTCGAGCATCATCCACTACAAGGGTGAGAGCACCAAGAAGGGCTCGCTCGATTATCTGAAGACATTTTACAAGGCTATGATCCTCTTCTCTGAGAAGCACTACAGTCCTGCTCAGGCAAGGATCTATAGCCTGCTGATCCATGCGGCCATCGTACTGCATGCGGTGGCTTCCTTCCTCAAGCGATCGCTGCTGCGCTACCTCGTCGTCATCACAGATGCGGCGATGATCTACGGTGGTATGTGGCTGATGAGTCTCCTCTGGCAGAAGTACAGATATGGCTCTACAGACTTCTTCACAGATAGCGTCAACACGCTCAATCTTCCTCTGTACACTCTAGTATGGATACTTTCGATCTGGCTCGGCACGGGCTATGATAAGCATATCCGACTGGGTCGTCTCCTGCGCAGTCTGGGTATAGGTGGGCTCATCCTCATGGCCATATATGGTATGCTACCTATGCTGATGCGCAATAGCCGCATGCTTGTGGTACTGGGATTTCTCAGTACAGTCAGCCTGGTCATAGTATCGCGACTAGCGTATACGAGATGGAGGTATGGTAGGTGGGGCCTTTCGGCCAAAAGCCAAAGCAATATCGCCATCATAGGTGCTAAGCAAGAAGCTCTACGGGTCAGGGCACTTCTCAGCGATCTCGGCAAGGATGGAGGCAGACTCATCACCGTAGATGCTGCCGATGCCAGTGGCGCTGAAGCGGATGGTAATCTCAGAGATCTACTGGATCTAGTGGGACAGCATGATGTAGATGAACTCATATTCTGCGCTCAGGACCTAGAAGCAAGTACGATTACAGGATGGATGACCCGTCTGGGGCCATCTTATTCTTACAAGATCGTCGCTCCAGAAAGCACGAGTATCATAGGCAGCCCTAGCAGAAACTCGCCCGGAGAACTCTACACCTTGGAGCTCTCATTAGCAATAGATGATGCAGCGCATAGACGGAGCAAATGGATATTTGACAAGATCAGCTCGATCGCTCTATTGGTGCTATTTCCAGTAGGGCTACTTTATAGTATGGTTAACCGACGATCTCAGCGATCTGGAGGAGCATCTACTGGCGCCGATGGAAGTAATCACTCGGTTACTTACCTTAAGCACAGTATGCAGGTGCTCTTAGGTCAGCGCACCTGGGTGGGATATCATCAGGGCACTGAAGCAACCGCTGGATTACCTGATCTGAAGCCAGGAATCTATACTCCACGAGCAATGGTAGATGATAGCTCGGTAAGACTTTATAGAATCAATCTGGCATATGCTCGTGACTATGAGTGGAGCAAAGATCTGGGAGTACTTTTGCGCCGACTATGAAGAAGGACATCGCAAGCATCATCAGAGATCATCTGGCTAGTAAGCATGAGGAGATCATAGCTATGCGAGAGCATATCCATAGACATCCAGAGTTATCCTTCGAGGAGTATGAGACCAGTGCCTTCATTCAGCGGCAGTTGGATCATCTCGGAATCAGCTATGAGGCTGGAATCTGTGATACAGGCGTAGTGGCTGAGATAGGCCAGGGTGAAGTATGCGTAGCTCTCCGTGCAGATATAGATGCACTGCCTATCACGGAGCAAAATACCCATGACTACCAGAGCAAGCACGAGGGAGTCATGCATGCTTGTGGTCATGATGTGCATACGTCCTGTCTCTTAGGAGCGGCGAGCGCACTGAAGCAAATCGAAAATGAACTGCCAGGGCGTGTGCGTCTTATCTTTCAGCCTGGAGAAGAAAAGCTACCAGGAGGTGCATCACAAATGATAACTGCCGGAGTGCTGCAGGATCCAGTGCCCGCAGTCATCATAGGTCAGCACGTGCATCCCGAGCTCGAGGTAGGGAAGTGCTCCTTTCGTGGCGGGCCGAGCATGGCATCGACTGACGAGATCTATATCACGATCGAGGGTGTAGGCGGACATGGCGCCATGCCGCACCTTGCCAGAGATCCCATAGCAGCAGCTGCCGCTGTCATCAGCGCCTGCTATCAGCTCGTACAGCGTCGAGCTAATCCAGTGAAGCCCATGGTCTTTACGATCGGAAAGATACAGAGCGATGGCGGAGCCACTAATGTCATACCATCGAGTGTGCGCATGGATGGCACATTTCGCTGCCTAGACGAAGAGATGCGCACAGCACTGCATGCAGATCTACAGACCTGCGTAGAACATACAGCCTCAGCGCATGGCTGCAAGGCCGACTGGAAACTGGTCCGAGGATATCCTTATCTGCACAATGATGAAGAGTGGTCTGACTACGCCATGCAATCTGCCGCAGAATATCTCGGGGCAGATGATGTACTTCCACTAGAACTACGTATGACAGCAGAGGACTTCTCCTACTACTCTCAGGAAATTTCTGCCGTATTTTACCGCTTGGGTGTACGCAATGAGGCGAAAGGAATCGTATATCCCGTGCATCATCCGCGATTTGACGCTGATCCTGAGGCGCTTCTCCATGGATCTGGCATGATGGCATGGCTCGCTTACCGTGCTCTACAACGAGCAAGCTCCCACAAAGTAACTATCTCATGAAAAGTCTAGAAATCATCATAGCTGGAGCGGGCGATGTGGGCATCCATCTGGCATCACTGCTTGTACAAGAAGGGCACAATGTGGTCCTGATAGATCAGAATCATGAGCTCCTGACGGATGCCGCGGCACATCTAGATCTCATCACTTTACAAGGTGACGCCAGCTCCACCACTGTGC
>JAHDBH010000027.1:4878-34565 GCA_020630495.1 Saprospiraceae bacterium | reverse complement strand
GCTCCAAGGCATCTACCTACGAGGTATGTAGCGCATATCGCCTTAGAAGGCTGTAGCTCGATTATCTTCGATCTTAGCATCTCGCTTCATCGCCTCTACTACAGCCTCGGTCAGGGTACCGCGAGTGCCTCCTTGAGATAGGCGTCTGAGTTGTGGAATATTGGAGGTTTCTGGCGCAGCTGTCTTGCTATTGAGCTTTACATAGTAGATCGCTGATTCTCCAGCGACTACGGCTGTTTCGCCTTCATTGAGTCTAGCCAGAGCCGCCTGGACTTTAGGCTCACTACCTATGGTACCCAGGCTACTACTTCCAAATGATCCATCTGTAAGTGTCTCTACGCTTCCGCCATACTTCTGCGCTACGCTAGCGAGTGTACCATTGATAGATGACTTGGCTGCTTCAGCTCTACGCTGATTAAGCAAGATCGGCTCTATGCTTGTGCGCGCTTGAGCAGCAGTAGGTACACCAGGAGATCGTAGCTCTGATAGAGCAGGCACGATGATGTATCTGGTGTAATAGAGGGTAGGATCTATGTACTCAAATTCATTTTCGGCGACCATACCCACTTTGGTATCCTCGTCGTGCATCCACTTGACGATATTTCTGCTGGTGACACTTTCACCTAGTGGACCAAATGTGAAATCATTAGGCCCTTTAGCGTCGCTCGTCTCTATGCGCACCTCTGGATCGCTCTCCACCTGTGCTTCTAGCTCCTTGAGTGTACGATAGCTAAACACTAGGTTGTTAGCCTTGTCTGAGGCTTCACGCTGCGTCTGCTGAGATGGTACGATAGGCTTGGCGATAGATGCTACACGATAGCCCACGTCACGATTGATAAATTTCTTATCAGTCACCTGTACGATATGCACACCAAATCGTGAGTACGTCTTGTACAGTTCATCCTCTTCTGCACGATACATCGCGAGATTATTTATCTCTGGACTCCAAGGTATGCTGGCTACATATCCCAGATCGCCACCTTGATTATTGCTACTAGCATCCTGACTCACACGATTAGCCAAGGTATCAAATCTGATAGCACCACTGCGCAGCTCTTCCATGAGGCTGTCGACTTGAGCATTGGCAGCTATGACGCTGGCACGATCCTGAGGATTAGCCTGGATCATCACGTGGCGCACTCGCACGCTATCTGGAAGGACTTTTTTGTCTAGCAACTTGACAATCTTGTAGGAGCCATTCTTAAGGTAAGGACCTACAGCGGTACCGCTTTCTTGTGCAGCGAGACTCTCGCGTATCTCCGCATCTAGGGCATCTGACTTGATATAGACTGTACCATAGACACCGCGCTGTAGCAACGTGAAGCTACTGTCATTGGGCGTAGTGAGCCATTCATCCCTTGTAGTACTAAGCTCCTCCCGCAGAGCCGCACTATCTTGCTGAGTAGCTTTGATCTCATACATGACATACTTAGCCACGCGTGTCTCCTCGTCTCTCTCATAGTCTGCTCTGTGCTGAGAAAGGTAATTCTTGATATCTGCATCACTCACTTCAGACTCCACGCCTCTGATCTCGCTATATGGGATCTTGACATAGTCCATTGCAAACTTGGTATTCTGATCAGCAAAGTCGTCCTCCACCATCCAGCTCGGTGTATAAATACTCTTCTCAAGCATTCCCAGGACTTTGGACTGGATGCGCTCATCCTTGGCAAATTGCACCATCTGGTTCCACTGCGCCTCCTGCTCTTGCCCTAGCTCTCCGTTTTCTAACTGCGTGCGGAGATTATTGAGACCTTGAATATCAAACTGGCCCGTGTTGGGATTGCGAAATTGATTTCTCAGAAATGGGCTGTAATCAGGACCATACGTGAGAGACTCTAGCTCCTCCTCACCTACACCTAGACCCAGTGTCTCGGCTTCTTCCTTGATGAGCGATTCCTGAAGGAAGTAGTCCCACAGCTGCTGCTTAGCAGAAAACTGGTTGGGACTATTAGCATAGAGCATACGCTCGGCATCGTCAAATTTTCTACGATCTATCTCTTCACCATTTACCTTTCCTAGCAGGTTCTGGCCCTGAGCACCACCACCAGCAGGACCATTCATGTCCATGAGCAGAAATGCAAAT
The DNA here is from genome assembly GCA_020630495.1 of Saprospiraceae bacterium. Classification (GTDB taxonomy): domain Bacteria; phylum Bacteroidota; class Bacteroidia; order Chitinophagales; family Saprospiraceae; genus JAHDBH01. The sequence continues at coordinate 32,479 of JAHDBH010000027.1, read as the reverse complement.
AATCCCAGACCGATGAAGATGATAAGGATCCAGCTGTTATTTCTGATTGTTTGAATCATCGCCATAGAGCGTGCATTTATTTTTTTGAAAACAGTGTGCAAAGGTACAGATTCTCAGTATTCTGTACGCATCTTCCTCGCGTGATGTAGCCATAGTCTACGGTAGACGCATTTGGGCTCCGTGAGTCTCGTGGACTGGCAAGAACATTTGGGCGAAAGCCCCCAATCTCTCTTATCAGATCTCTACTTAGCTATCGGCTACTGATCCTTCCAGCTCAGGTAGTGCTGATGTAGCTCTTGATAGAACGCAGCTCCGTATTTTTTCTCGAGGCCCTTTCGGGCAAATGCGTACAGCGGCATACCATCTCGCTCGCCTTTAGCGCAAGCGGCATCACAGATGTCCCACTTGTCATATTCTAGGATGTCAAGACCATTTTGCAAGTCCTGGCGCACACGGATAGGATAGAGATAGCAGCTCTGCGGCTTGTCAGGGATGCTCTCATCCTCTGCATGGTACGTCTCCAGCATACATCGGGCATATCCCTCTGGTGTACGAGTCATGTAGACACAGGCACCATCAGGATGCAGCTGAGTACCCTGTGACTTCATGTCCTTGTAATAAGGAGCACTCTCCGTGCGGCGAAGTCGCTCTGCCGAGTGATCTGGGAGCATCTCTATCAGCTGATCACGATGCTCCACGAGAGCATCTGCCTCTGTCCGAGATAAGGGTGCACCGTAGTCGCCTTTCCAGCAGCACGCACCCTTGCACATCTCTATATGACAGCTGAACAATCGCGCAAATAGATCTGTACTTACAAGACACTGACCTACAAATAGATATTTTTCTTCCCTAGCTGACAACTGACACTCAAATACGTACTTAATTTGCAGTCCACTGCATCACAATACAAGACTACATGGACAAACTGAAAAGCAAATTTCACGAAAAATCTGCAGCTCTGCGCAAAGAGCTGCGTGGCCTTGTCAAAGAGCACGGCACTCTCAAGGTAGATGAGGTCAAGCTCGGCCAGGTCTACGGTGGTATGCGTGGTGTGAAAAGTATGATCTGGGAGACATCTAATCTGGACCCTAATGAGGGTATCAGATTTCGTGGATATACGATCCCAGAACTGCGGGAAAAACTACCTAAATTCCAGGATGGTAAAGAGCCTATGCCAGAGGGTCTCTTCTGGCTGATGCTCGTGGGTGAAATCCCTACACAGGAGGAAGTCAATTGGCTCAGCGATGAGTGGGAGCGTCGTAGTGAGATTCCAGATCACACCTTCGCCGCTCTCAATAGTCTGTCTGCGGATACACACCCCATGACACAATTTAGCATAGCGATATGCTCTCTCCAGAGTAACAGTGTCTTCGCTCGCAGGTATGCGGCCGGTATGAGCAAGCTCGACTACTGGGATGCTACCTACGAGGATGCTATGAATCTCATAGCCTGTTTGCCACGCATCGCTGCCTATATATATAGACGTACTTATCACCGCGGCGAGCATATAGATCCTGATAATTCTCTCGACTGGGCTGGAAACTTTGCTCACATGCTTGGTGTGACAGACAATGAAGAATTTAAAAAACTGATGCGGCTCTACCTCACGATCCATGCGGATCACGAGGGCGGCAATGCATCCGCACATACAGTACATCTCGTAGGCAGTACGCTATCAGATGCATATCTGTCCTTCGCCTCGGGGATGAATAGCCTCGCTGGTCCACTTCACGGTCTGGCTAATCAAGAAGTGATCAAGTGGATCATGGAGATGATCGACTCTCTAGGCACCGAGACACCGACTAAGGAGCAGATTGCAGAGTATGTACAGGCCACTCTCGATGATGGTAAAGTCATCCCTGGATATGGCCACGCCGTACTGCGCGAGCCTGATCCGCGCTTCACTGCGCAGAGAGTCTTTGCAGAAGAATATATGTCAGACTCAGATCTGATACAGACAGTATGGAAAATCTTTGATGTGGTACCTCCTATCCTACAAGGCCTAGGCAAAGTCAAGAATCCATGGCCCAATGTAGATGCCCATAGCGGAGCCATCCTCAGCCACTATGGATTGACGGAGTACAGCTACTACACCGTGCTATTCGGTGTGAGTAGAGCACTCGGAGTGCTGGCAGCTCTCTGCTGGTCCAGAGCGCTAGGTTTCCCACTAGAACGTCCTAAGTCTGTCACCTCAGACTGGATCAAAGATTACATCAAAGAAAACGCTTAACATCATGAATATTCCTGAAAATCTCCACTATACCAAAGAGCACGAATGGATCCGCATAGACGAAGATCAGAGCACAGATGATCGCGTCATAGCCTATGTGGGAATCACGGATTTTGCTCAGAGCGAGCTCGGAGAGATAGTCTATGTAGAGGTGGAGACTGTAGGCGAGACACTGGATCGCGATGAGGTCTTTGGCACGGTGGAGGCTGTGAAGACTACGAGTGACCTGTTCCTTCCTCTCAGTGGTGAGATTCTCGAGTTTAATAAGGATCTGGACGAAAACGAAGGCGACAATCCCGCCCTGCTCAATGAAGATCCCTACCACAAAGGATGGATCATCAAGATGGCACTGTCAGATGCTTCTCAGACTAGCGAGCTGCTATCATCTACTGATTACCACGCCCTGGTTTCTTAGGGTCAAGCCCAAATACATTTCTTTCACACACCCCATTGCTGTGATATGGCATCTATAATAGCGAGATGTCGAGAATATCTACAGCGCAAAAGTGTGTTCCTGTTCTTTCTCTGCCTACTGACTGTCATCATCCTGTCATGCCTTCCAGGTAATGAACTACCGAGCCTGTCATGGTTTTCCCGCTGGCATGGTGATAAGATTGCTCATATAATCATGTATGCTGCCCTGACGACTCTGGCTCTATGGAGCACTTATCAGATATCGTCATCCAGCGGATGGACCTGGCAGATTAGACTTGCAGTACTCATCAGTATGATTCTAGTGGGAGCAGCGCTAGAGTACGTACAAGGGCACTGGATAGATCATCGCGATCAAGATATACTCGACCTTCTCAGCAATATCACAGGTAGCTTACTAGCTATCTGTATACCATGGAGAAAACCGAGATATCATGCTACAGATCATCAGTGACCATATCCTAGAAATATTTATCCTCGCGAGCATTCCCATCAGCGTCATGCTCAAGTCTCTCCTGGGCCAGCCAGATGCATGGAGGAAGCATAGATCTACTCTCTGGCTTGTAGGACTCAATGTATCTCTGCTCGCCTCACTCACTGCCCTCAACTACACAGGTACCACAAAGATCAAGGACTACGTGATGCAATGGGATGATGATGATGCACCAGTGATCATGGATGCCCAGCTAGCACATAAGATCCCACCACCGATTCCTGAACTGGCCCCACCAGACCCAAAGCCTGACCCACCTACCAATATCAATCTCAAAAAAGAGATCATCATAGAGACCACTCCTGATATCATTGAGACAGATCTAGCCGAGATCATAGATGACATCATACCTGCAGATCCACAGGATCATGCCGTACTTGAGCCCACAATCGCGCCAGACTTACCACCAGTAGAGGACGATCCTGAAGAGATCGTGGTGTGGGCGCAGCACATGCCAAGATTTCCTGGCTGCGAAGAATTATCGGACAAAGTCGAGCGAGCTGCCTGCGCCGATAAGAAGCTCCTCCAATTTATAGCTTCACACGTCCAGTATACCGAGCTCGCTCGCAGCGCTGGGATATCAGGTACCGCCGTGGTGCAGTTTGTAGTCACTACTACTGGGCGCATAGAGCAGATAGAGATAGTACGTGATCCAGGCGGAGGGCTGGGCAAAGAAGCGGTGGCAGCAGTGGCTGCCATGAATGATATGGATCAGCCATGGATAGCTGGGAGTAATGGTCGCAGACCTGTGTCTGTCCGCTACACGCTGCCCATCCGATTCACAAATCAGTAAATCAATGGAGTACGAACTCAGATTCACCAGCGTGCGTTTGTACATGTACTCATAATTTCTTAATATTACGCTCCTACAAGTGTCGTCGCTTGTAGATCGACAAAAACAAAATGTATGGGTCTAGAATTTGAAATCCACCACGTCCTTATCGGTATAGGCGTCCTGGTAGTACTGGGAATCCTGGTGGTACTGTGGCTTAGCTCAACTTTCCGTGCTAAGTCTGGTGACACTCTCGCAGAACAGTATGCTGCCTCGGGAAGGCGATCAGTCTTCGGCAATAAATTTGCTGAAGTAGATGCCTTCAAGTGGTCTGGCACCATGTGGCTGCTTGGTCTGGTCATGTCTCTCAGCGTAGTAGTCATGGCATTTAATTACACCAAGGTGGAAGAAATCCGTAGCTATGAGTGGGAAGACGTGAATCTCGATGAAGAAATCGAGCAAGCTCCACCACGTACTAAGGAACCACCCCCACCACCCCCACCACCCCCACCACCGGTCATTGAGGAGGTGAAAGAAGAAGAGATCGAGGAAGAGGAAGAGCCTGTCTTTGAAGATCAGAGTATCGATGAAGAAGTAGTCATGGATACTCCTGAGCCTGTAGAAGAAGCTCCGCCACCGCCGCCACCACCACCGCCGCCACCACCAGAAGTGGATGAGATCTTTAAGCGTGTGGAAGATATGCCTAGATTTCCAGGCTGTGATGATCTACCGACCAATGCCGAAAAAGACAAATGTGCTCAGGACAAGCTGCTGGCATATATGTACGATAACATTAAGTATCCCGTGATTGCACGAGAAAACAATGTGGAAGGCCTGGTAGTCATTCAATTTGTGGTAGAGAAAGATGGCACCATCACCAATGCCCGCGTAGCAAAAGATATAGGCGCTGGCTGTGGTAAAGAAGCGCTTAGAGTGGTAGAAATGATGAATAATATGCCTACCAAGTGGTCTCCAGGCAGGCAGCGTGGAAGACCAGTGAAAGTGGAATTTACTCTACCAGTACGCTTTAGGCTCGCAGGCTAGCCTGCTTCTGATAAGAATTATAAAGGGAATCAACCGACGTTGATTCCCTTTTTTATGTAGAAGCCATTTGCCGTATCTGAGATATAGCTAGCATGTAATCGTATCTAGACCCGGGATGATAGACTAGCTTTGTGTCTATGAAACAGTATAGCCTATTTCTCATTCTTTTGCTAGCAATAGCGTCATGCTCAGACCTTACGGATTTTGAGTTTGAAGAATCACTGCGCTCCTGGGCAGCACCTGTCGCAGAGACTGAGTCCACATTTGAAGATTTTTTTGGCTCTGCCTCTAGCGCAACCAGTGTCTTTGTGGACGAGAATAACGTTGCCACCATCCGCTACACCGCACGGCCAGTGCGCAGATATGCAGGCACGATCATAGATCCCATCGATCTTAATATCCCTATCGCCCTGCCAGACAATCCCTCAATCATCACACTGCCAGTTCCCAGCGAGGTGCAACTTGAGAGAGCAGTTCTCACTGGAGAGAAGCTGTCTGTCACATACGAGTCCGATGCCACTGAAGATGTAGCCATTGCTATCACCATTCCCGAGCTATCACTGGATGGCACCACACTGGTGCTCAAAGATACCTTACGATATACAGGAACTAGCCCGATGACAGGCGGTATACTGGATTTTGATCTTGCAGGATATACACTCGCTATTCCAGATGGAACCATAGAAATTGGCTATATTGCTACGCTGGGTGATGGAAGTGCTGTAGATCTGAATCGCGTAGTGTTCTTGATCAGCAAGCGCTTAGACTTTAGCTATCTTGAGGGAATCTGGTCCAACAACACCTTCACAGGGGGTAGTGACACCATCCGCATCAGCCTCTACGAGGATTTCCTCAGTGGAAATCTGAGAATAGACAATCCTAGAATCGTCGCCAGATTTTCTAACAGCTTTGGAGTACCAGTAGAGGGTCGACTGCCTATCTTTCAAGTGGTCACAGTCGATGGTACAGAGGTACCTATAACTAGCCCCCTACTCAGTGATGGCATCAAATTTCCCTTCCCGGGTCTAGACGAAAATTTCCGAGACATCAAGGATACGACGGTCGTGTATGACAGGACCAACTCTAATCTCGTGGAGGTCTTTAACTCCCAGCCCGTGCGGGTAGAATACCAACTAGATCTCGTGGTCAATCCCGATGATCTCGCTGATGTAAGGGGCTGGATAGCCGATTCTTCTCTGCTCGGTGTGGACGTAGCGGTAGAGATTCCTGTGCAGGGTACTGCAGACCAGTTTGGCGCTGAGACACAGTTTGAAATTGATGTAGAAGCAGATCCAGAGGAGCAACCTTCCAAGATCGAGCTGCACTTCTTCAGCGAAAATGAGATACCTCTGGGCATCGAAGGTCAGATATATATCAATGCTCAAGGGCGTATAGTGGATAGCCTATTTCAGCAGAAGACACAGATCGTCTCTGCAGCTCCTGTAGATGCATCCGGCAATGTATCTGCCACTGCCGAACAAAAAACTGTCATAGAACTCACTGGCCAGAAGCTCGATCGATTGCTGGAGGCTAATCTCCTCACCGCTCGTGTAAACTTCAGTACCAGCCAAGACGGAAGCGTCCCCGTGACTGTCTTGGGTGATCAGAAACTGAAGCTCAATCTAGGCGTAGTCGTTACAGAAAGAAACTGATGAGAAATTCCCTCTTGGCTCTTCTAGCCATACTATACGCAGCTATACCATGTGCAGCTCAGAATCACCTGGGCTCACTATTTCTATCTGAGTTACAGCAGCAGAGCCTGGTAGATCCGTCCTATTCTCCCCAGGATAGCGGTGTCTACATAGCATTTCCCTCTGTCTCTTTCCAGGTGGAGCATACAGGACCCTCTCTAGAGGACATCTCTAGAAAACAGGTAAGCCGCCGCCTCGTGAATCTCGGAGTACTTGCGGATGTCATGCAGAATGATCGAGAGATGCTCTCTGTAGATCTCGCTTTGCAGTCTCTCATGGTGGGATATAAATTTGATAAATTTTATATCCAGATAGGACAGGCGATAAAGACTGAGTCAGACCTGATCTACTCGCGTGACATAGCTCGGCTACTATGGAACGGAAATGGTCCTCTCATAGGAGAGACCCTGCAGCTAGATACTGATATTGACGTGCTCAACTATAGCGAAATCTTTCTTACGGCGAGCAAAGAACTAGGGAAGTTACGCCTGGGCGCAAGCTTAAAATATCTGAATGGACTGTCCTATCTCCACACCGAATCCAATCAACTCAGAGTGACGACCCGCGAGACTGACCTTGCGCTCGAGATAGACAATGACTTCAGTCTGATCAATGCTGGCGTCATAGACTACCAGGGTATCACAGATGTATCATGGAATGGAGATTTTCTGCAGTTTACGGATGTGCTCAAGAGTAATTCAGGATTTGCCGTAGACCTAGGCATTTCCTTTGCCCCCTCGGAGAATAGCCTCATAGGTATCAGTGTCAGAGATCTCGGTAGTATCACATGGAATACTGATGTAGAACGCATCACGTCCACAGCATCTCGTGCCTACGAGGGGCTTCAATTTGATGATATCTTGGATATTGATGAGGTGAATGTCACCACTATCGTAGACAGCGTAGAATCCGTTCTTGACATATCTCAAGAGCAATTATCATCGTATAAGACATCCTTAGCTAGCAAGTATACTTTGCACGGCCATACCAGCTTAGGTCTGAGGTGGGTCGTGGGAGGTGCGCTGGTATATCTTGATAGACCACTGAGGTCAGACTTGCAGGGATCCGCATACTTTAACTTCAAGGCGGCCGCATGGATAGAGCTGGGAGCTTCCATCTCCTACCGCTATGAGAACATCAGTAATGTAGGCCTGCACAGTAAGTTAAATCTTGGACCCGTTTCGATCTTTGTACAGACCTTTCATATTCCAGGCGCGGTAAGTGCTATCTCCTCAGATCACTTCAGCGTGATGAGTGGTATCAATCTGCACTTTTGACCGTGAGACCTGCATCCTTGCAGGGACTGCCCATCAGGTCTTGTGCAAGATAGCGGACTGAGATCCATAGGCCTTCTTGATATTCTCTGGTATGAAGGTAGATGCTACTGGACCGGCCGCGATGATACGGCGATTGAGCAGTATGACCTGGTCAAAGTAATCGTCTACTTTGGACAGGTCGTGGTGGACTACGAGAAATGTTTTTCCCTGATCACTAAGATCGCGCAAGACCTTGATGATGGTCGATTCCGTAGTAGCATCCACGCCTACAAATGGCTCATCGAGCAACATCAGATCTGGCTCTTGAGCCATAGCTCGCGCTATGAAGACTCGCTGCTGCTGCCCACCTGATAATTGCCCTATCTGTCTGTCTTTGAGATCGGCTATTCCGAGCTTGTCTAGCATTTGCATGGCAATGCTCACATCCTCATCACCGATACGCTCAAAAAATCTCTTGTGAGGATATCTGCCCATGAGAGTGATGTCCATGACGGTGGCCGGAAACTCCCAATCCACTTCGTCCTTCTGTGGAATGTAGGCAACGCGCTTGCGCACCTCATCAAGCTCCTGACCCCATATAGATACGCTTCCGCTATCTGGCTCCTGCAGTCCCAAGATAGCTTTGAACAGGGTCGATTTACCTGCTCCGTTGGGCCCTATGATGCCATGGATGTCTCCAGCAGCTATCTCGAGATAGACATTGCGCAGAGCCCGTAGTTCTCCATAAGAAACGGAGAGCCCCTCTATGCTGATGCACGACTTGCTGGTCATGACTTACGGGATAGTAGATAGATGAATCCCAGTATGACCATCAGTACTATGGCACCTATTACAAGCAGACGACCTGTACTGCCGAGAGAGTTCGTCGCATCTGTGGCTTTGTCCTCAGAGACCTGTACGGCATCAGCAAGCGCATCTACGATCACATTGGTATTGTGCCGAATCATCTTGATATAGGTATCTGCCTCACCGCCTGGATCTCCGAGACTATCCGCATAGAGTTTTCCGCCGATAGAGACAGACTTGTCCGATGCAATCTGTTCTATGAGCTTGGGATTGATTGTACTTTCTATGAAGATCGCAGGGATGCCGCGCTCCTCTATGATGCGATTCACTCTACGTATATCGGAGGTCTGTGGCTTACTCTCAGTAGACACTCCTGTGAGAGCGTAGAGTTCCAGTCCGTAGGCCTGTCCATAGTAGCTAAATGCATCATGAGATGTGATAAGCACTCGGCGCTCTGGCGGAATCGACTGCACTCGCCCCTTGACATAGTCGTGTAGGGTTTCCAGTTGACCCTTGTACACTTCATAGTTAAATGCGATACTCTCCGCCTCCTCTGGCACCAGTCGAGAGAGAGCGTCGCGTATGTTTCTGGCGTATATGATGGCATTTTCTACATCCATCCAAGCATGAGGATCGGCACTGCCACGGTAGTCTTGGCTCTCTATAGCCTCTACCCCTCTAGTGATGCGCACCACCTCTGCTTGACTGCCGCTATTATCTATAAGCTCGTCTAGCCATCCCTCAAATGTCAGTCCATTCACCAAGACCATATCTGCTCTATGCAGTAGACGCGTGTCACTAGGTGTTGCCTCATAGAGGTGGGGATCGGAGCCAATGGGCACTATCACATCTGTCTGTACAAATGCGCCGCCTATGGCATCCAGCATATCGTGAATCATGGAGGCGCTGGCTACTACGAGTGGTTTTTTCTCGTCCTGTGCACTCAGAGTGCTTACGCACAAAAGCATGAATGCGAGATAGATTATTTTCTTCATCACTGTATGGTACTTACGTATAGATTGGAGGCAATACTCGCTGGGATGAGAAGGTCTGTACCAGCTATTTGAGCCCTTATAGACTTGTCAAATGCATTGATACCCTGAAGATCGAGCTGCGTCCCTAGCACGATTCCGAGTTGATCGAGATACTGCGTAAAGTCTTGCGTGTGAGTCTTGAGTCCCTGGACCTTGACCAGACCATCTACGCGAGGTAATTGGCTGAGAAGTACGCGATTACTCAGGCGATATCTTCCCTGAGCATCAGGTATAGGATCGCCGTGAGGATCATAGCTTGGATGACCGAGAAATGCTGCCAGCCTATCCGTGAGATCGTCAGATACCACATGCTCAAGCTGCTCCGCGATCTCATGGACATCTCCCCAGTCATAGCCGAGCTTCTCTACCAGAAATACTTCCCAGAGCCGATGACTTCTGATGAGCTCCGTGGCTACCTTGAGTCCTGGTTTGGTCAGTTTGACACCCTTATATGGGGTGTAGTCTACGAGATCCTTAGCAGCCAGTTTCTTGATCATGTCTGTGACAGACGCTGGCGAGGTAGTGAGTCTATCTGCAATCTCGGTCGTCTGTATCAAGCCAGCCTTGTGCTGAGCCATGCTATAGATGGCCTTGAGATAATCTTGTACAGATCGAGAAAGATATTTAGACATGTCTAATTATTGATTGAGGCAAAGTTAAACGCTAGTCTGCTGTCTGAAGGAGTCAGACCCTGATTAAGTGCTACTGCCGCACGAGGTATCTCAATCAGTTCTCAGTTATCAGCTCACGTAGACGCTTGCGGTACCGCGGGTTGATGCAATAGCTCACGCTGGCGCCCTCAATCGTGCCACAGATGATACCAGCAGACTTGAGCTCCTGTAGATGTCTTGATATCGTAGGCTGTGCTAAGTCTATCTCACTGGTAAAATCCTTGCAGATGCAGCAGTTACTGCGCAGTAGCTGCTCCACTATAGCTATACGAGCAGGATGGCCCAGTGCCTTGTACCACTGTGCTAGCTTTGATTGTCTCGGAGTGTAGGTGTCTTCTTTTGTGACTCCCATAGCTCAGCAGCAGCCGCTATCTGGTGTACAGCAGCTACTCACTGCCTGCGCTCCGCTCTTAATCGTTCCGGCAGCTTGCACGAGTATAGGCGGCAGACCGCAGTCTTCTTGTGCCAGGCATGCTGTCTGCGTACCATGTAGCTGCAGACCGTTTTCACCCACGCTCATGGTGTATCGCTCTATAGCTGATCGGCCTTGATACTCCACCTGCACCTCTGCATCCGAAAGTCCGAGTTTGCTTTCGCTCAGCTCCAGTATGTGTAGCAATTTCTCTGACGATAATCTATGGTGTAGATCAATGGAGCTCCATAGTTGTAAGTTGATGACTTGCTCGGTTCGCAGCGTCCCGCCGCAGTCCATGAATCTCCTAGTCACTTCCCCCACCTCGGTGATGTGATAGTGCGATTCGACCATTTTGCCGTCAGGCAGCAAAAACACGGGACGCTTCTCACCTTGTAAATATGTCTTAAGCTCAGATAGCAACATGATGCTAAGATTTATGATAGATATATAGCAATATTACTATAAATAATTCATCTTCCCATCTACATTTGTCTCCCTTATCATTCATTATCACATGGCCTCATACAGACGAGTTGAGAAACCGATATTAGAGATCACGGGCTCCCTCAGATAGTCCACGTGTACACACCCAAATATCTCTAGAGAAGTGATAGCTTTGCAGCGCTTTTTACAAAGCGACCTTAACCAAAAGAAATTAGCTATGGAAAATCTTCATTATTTTATTCCGCTCTTCGGCTTACTAGCCCTGGGGTATACATTCTTCAAGTCGGCTTGGGTAACCAAGCAGGAAGTCGGTACGCCTCGTATGGCGAACATCGCCAAGAACATCGCCGACGGCGCTATGGCATTCCTCAAAGCTGAGTACAAAGTCCTTAGCATATTTGTCATCGCCGTTGCAGTCCTCATGGCGTGGAGTGGAACTACCGAGGGTAGTTCGCCCCTCGTAGCAGTATCATTTATCTTAGGAGCGATATGCTCGGCCCTCGCGGGCTTTATCGGTATGCGTGTAGCCACCAAGGCAAATGTGCGTACTACTAATGCTGCTCGCACGAGTCTAGGCAAAGCGCTGGAAGTTGCTTTTGCTGGTGGTGCTGTGATGGGTATGGGTGTTGTAGGTCTAGGTGTGCTAGGTCTAGGAACGCTTTTCCTTGCCTATAGCTCTATGGGCTGGGATATACAGAAGGTCATCACAGTTGTCACAGGATTTTCATTTGGTGCCTCATCGATCGCCCTTTTTGCAAGAGTAGGCGGAGGCATCTATACCAAAGCTGCTGACGTAGGAGCCGACCTGGTAGGTAAAGTGGAAGCTGGCATCCCTGAGGATCACCCCCTCAATCCTGCGACCATTGCAGATAATGTAGGCGACAATGTAGGTGACGTGGCCGGTATGGGTGCGGATCTATTTGAGTCCTATGTAGGATCTATCATCAGTACAATGGTTCTAGGTGCTGCCTTTATCGGCGTACCTGGATTTTTGGATACTAATGAATTTGGTGGGCTCAATGCTGTATACCTGCCACTACTCCTCGCTGGTATAGGTATCATCACCTCTATCATAGGATCGCTCTTCGTCAAGGTCAAAGAAGGCGGAGATCCACAGAAAGCGCTCAATGCCGGAGAATTTATCGCCGCTGCTCTCATGCTCGCAGCTACATTCCTCATGGTCAAGTGGTTGCTACCAGCTGAGTGGTCATTTAATGGAAAAGATTATACCTCACTAGGGGTGTTCTGGGCGGTTCTTTTTGGCCTCGCCGCGGGACTACTCATAGGGATCGTAACAGAGTTCTATACAGGTACAGGTACCAAGCCAGTCAAGTCCATTGTAAATCAGTCGATCACTGGAGCTGCTACTAATATCATCGCTGGCCTGGGTGTGGGTATGATCTCCACAGCCATTCCGATCATCATCCTTGCTGCAGCTATCATAGGTGCTCACTACTTTGCTGGTCTCTTTGGTATCGCCATAGCTGCCGTGGGTATGCTATCTAATACTGGTATCCAGCTGGCTGTAGATGCCTACGGTCCTATAGCGGATAATGCTGGTGGAATAGCTGAGATGGCTGAGCTGGAGAAAGAAGTACGTCAGCGTACTGATAAGCTCGATGCGGTGGGTAATACGACTGCGGCCATCGGTAAAGGATTTGCTATTGGATCTGCGGCACTCACTACTCTCGCTCTATTTGCAGCCTTTATCACTGCTTACAATGTTGCACACCCCGAGTCGCAGATCAGCGGTATCAATATCATGAGCCCACAGGTCATGGCAGCCCTCCTAGTAGGTGGTATGCTTCCATTCCTCTTCTCTGCCCTCTCTATGAATGCAGTAGGTAGAGCGGCTATGGATATGATCCAGGAGGTACGCAGACAGTTCAATTCCATTCCTGAGCTCAAAGCCGCTCTGGCTGTGATGAAAAAGTATGATGGACAAGAGTCATCTGCATGGAGTGAAGCAGATCGCGCGACATTTGACGCTGCTGATGGAAAAGCACAGTATGATAAGTGTGTCGAGATATCTACTAAGGCCTCTATCCGTGAGATGGTGGTACCTGGGCTCATCGCTGTGATATCTCCCGTCCTAGTAGGATTTCTGGGTGGTGTAGAAATGCTCGGTGGACTACTCGCTGGTGTGACCGTCTGTGGTGTCCTCATGGCCATCTTCCAGAGTAATGCTGGTGGTGCCTGGGACAATGCCAAGAAAATGTTTGAGGAAGGTGTAGAGATACAAGGCAAGATGTATTACAAAGGATCTGACGCGCACAAGGCCACTGTCGTAGGTGATACGGTAGGAGATCCATTCAAGGATACCTCTGGACCATCGCTCAACATCCTACTGAAACTGATGTCCGTAGTGGCACTGGTGATTGCACCGTTTCTAGGCTAGGATCACCGATAGAAAAATTGACCATATGAGAGAGCTGTACATTTGCTGTACAGCTCTTTTTTTTATGCCTGATCACATCATCGTATCCACGTCTTGGGGAAGATTCAAACTAAGGCGTACGGCTGCAGGCCTCTCAGGATGTACCATGATAGACGCGGAGCAGCACAAGCAGGCCACTCCTCCAGAACTATACACAGAGGGAAGCGCAGCGACAGAAGACATCCTAGCGGATAGCGCTCGTCAGCTTCAAGAGTATCTGGCCGGTGAGCGCAGTGCATTTGAGATAGATCTAGATCTGAGCAGTGGTACTGATTTCCAGCAGCGCGTGTGGCGGCAACTTCTCAAGATACCATATGGCGAGACTTGCAGCTATGGCGACATAGCCATAGCTCTCGATCTCAAAGGTGCTGAGCGCGCCATAGGTACGGCAAATGGGAAGAATCCTATCGCCATCATCGTACCCTGCCACAGAGTGATCACCAGTAGCGGCGCTCTAGGCGGTTACTTCTACGGTACAGAGATGAAACGGCGCTTGCTATCCATGGAAGCTCGTCGTACGCCCGTAGGGCTTTTTGATCAATTTTGACGAAAGTCAGCCACTAGGGAAAAGGTAGGAATCTTCACTGTCAGATGAGTCTGTGTCGTGAGATTGGTCATCTTGAAATATCCTCTCATATAGCCCATATCAGTCTGCAGCGGGCACCAGCTCATATATCTGTGTGTCTCTCCGGTGCGCAGGACAGGCTGCTCACCTATGACACCTTCGCCATCCACGATCTTGAGCACATTGCTCGAGTCCCAGATATCCCAGTGGCGCTCTATGAGCTGGACAGGAAACTCATTGTGATTAGTGATGCTGATGCGATAGGCCCAGACGTACTTAGACTGCTTAGGTCGGCTGTGCGCTTCCTGGTAATATGCCTCGGCAGAGATCTCTACTCCGTGTGTGATGATGGCTGACATAGCTATTCTTATAGACTGGAATAGACTAGGGCTAGGTTTGGTTTGCAGCAGAACTAATTTTCTTCATCACATCTACACGGCAGTGCTCGCATAGGAATCGAAGTGCTTATCCACTATTTTCTGGGCAAGTTTCAGGCTGCGATCCAGGTGATCATTGATGAGCACCAAGTCAAAATCCTCGATACGCCTCATCTCGGCATCCGCTCGGCGCAGACGCTTCTGTATGGACTCCTCTGACTCCGTTGCACGCGACCGCAGCCGATTCTCGAGCTCAGACATGCTAGGAGGAGCCACGTATACAGCAAGGGCCTTTCGGCCAAATATCTCCTTGATCGTACTAGCACCATGTACCTCTATATCGAATATTGCCACGTGACCAGCGTCCTTTATTTTTTGCACCTCTGATCGGAGTGTGCCATAGAATTGGTCTCGATAGACCTCTTCCCACTCCAGAAAGTCACCTCGTCCTACTCGCGCATGAAAGTCCTCATGACTCAGAAAGTGATAATCTCGGCCATCTACTTCGTGCTCCCTTGGCTCACGGGTGGTCGCAGAGACAGAAAATTTTAGAAAATCATAGTTCTCTATCAAGTGCCTGACAATGGTCGTCTTGCCTGCTCCGCTCGGAGCGGTGACGATGATGATTTCTGGTCTTGCTTCCATGCCTATAAGACGTTTGCTAATTGCTCCTTGATCTGTTCTAGCTCATCTTTCATCTGTACTACGATCTTTTGTACGTGAGCGTCATTGGCTTTGGAGCCTAGGGTATTGATCTCTCTACCCATCTCTTGAGCGATAAAGTTGAGCTTTCGACCTTTGGCGCGATCCTGCTCCTGCAGCACCTCCTTAAAGTAGTTGCAGTGCTGTTCTAGGCGCTGATTCTCTTCTGAGTAATCGATTTTTTCTACATAGTAGATAAGCTCTTGCTCGAGACGGCCCGCATCGATCTCGACCTCGGGACTCACCAGATCTAGATGCCTCTGGATGCGATTCCTGATACGCTCTACGCGCGTAGTATCAAGCTCCACGGTCTTTATGCGCAGAGAATCTATCGCTTGTATATTTTGCACTAGTGACTCGTACGTAGCTCGTCCCTCGGTCTCGCGATAATCTAGTAATTGCTCTAGCGCTCCCTGGCAGCTAGACAGGATGGCATCTCGCAGAGCGTCATCGAGCTGGAGGGCGCTGGGTGTGTAGATATTGGGTAATCGCACTAGGGCACTGATCGGGTCAGTCCATGGTATCTCTTGCTCGCGTGAGATGCTCGATAGCTCTTTGTAGTACTCAACAAACTTTTTGCGATTGATCTTAAAGTCTTCTTCACCTACGTCACCCTCCAGCGTCAAACTGAAGTCGATCTTTCCACGGATGACCTGATCCAGTATCATCCTGCGCAGATCAGGCTCTACAGATCTGAAGGGCGCAGGTAATTTGATCCGTACATCAGTGTTGCGCCCATTAAGAGACTTGAGCTCCGAGAGCATCTGCACGCCCGAGTGAGTAGACCTGTAGTGACCGTATCCAGTCATAGAATAGAGCATAGGCAAAATGGCTTAAAGCATGTGAAGATAGGCGCCGTCCGGCAATACTGTATCTGAGTTGTCATCTCGTGCATAAGTGCTTGAAACACAAAAGTTTCCGAAAAAACTTGTGCGTTTCAGAAAATTCGCGAACTTTGCCGACCTTCGTACAGCTAAGTAGCTAAAAACCAATGAACTATGAGAAAAGCCGATCTCGTAAATTCCATTTCTGAGAAAACAGGTGTGCCTAAAGTTGATGTCCTCGTGGCTATGGAGATGTTCTTTAAAGAAGTGAAAAACTCTCTAGCCAATGGTGATAACGTTTACATCCGAGGATTTGGATCATTTGTGGTGAAGAAACGCGCCAAGAAAATCGGTAGACATATAAAGAATAACACGGCTATAGAAATACCAGAACACTACATCCCTTCCTTCAAGCCAGCCAAGATCTTCACCGATCAGGTCAAGGAAAATGTTACTAAGCTGCCCGAGTAGATGAGAACAAACCAAGCCCTACTATTGCTGGCTTGTATGGCACTGTGGGCAGCCCTCTACTGGGGATGCGAGCGCACACCACCAGAAATAAAGCGTGCCGAAAAGTCGCGTACGCTCACCTTTGAAAAGATCAACATCGCTTCTCAGATAGATGATGCACTAGAGCGTCTTCCAGAAGAAAGCCGAAGCTACGCCTTCAGCACTATGGCAGCTCTGGAGCAAGTAGAAAGTGATACCACACGGATCAGCATCCTCAAGTCGCTGAGTGGCTTTTGGTTTCAGCAGGATCGTCGAGAGATAGCATCCCACTACGCCGAGCAGATTGCCAAGAAGACCGAGACTAGTGAAGCTTGGGGTATAGCGGGAACATCCTATGTGCTCTGCTCACAGACTGCAGAATCCGACGTCGCAGAATGGTGCAGAGACAAAGCCGTAAGCGCATTTGAAAATGCTATATCCTTAGATCCCACTGATGTAGATCATAGGATCAATATGGCCCTCGCGTATGTCAATAAGCCCCTGCAAGATCAGCCGATGAAGGGTATACTTATGCTACGTGAAATCCGAGAAGACTATCCAGAAAATGTAGGTGTGCTGATACAACTCGCTCGCCTGTCCATACAGACAGGACAGTGGGAGAATGCACTGAAGAGGCTACAGAGCGCACTCGAATTGGAACCAAATGATGTGAAAGCGAATTGTATGATATCGCGCGTCTATGCTCAGCTAGGCAATGACGTGCTCAGTAATCAATATAAATCTAAATGTACTCCTCAAGAGTAACTAAAACGATACACTATGCCTTGCGGTAAAAAACGAAAAAGACATAAGATCTCCACGCACAAGCGTAAGAAAAGACTCAGAAAGAACCGTCACAAGAAGAAGAAGTAAGATCTTCTAGTTGGCTAGCCTCAGGGCTAGCCATTTCCTATGTACAGATCCATTGACAGTGCTTCAGCTACTCGGCTGATGCACTATCTGTATATACTCACCTTACATACACTTCCGTGACCAAAGATCTTATCATCCATAAGGAGTCTGGCTCCGTGAGCCTATCGCTTCTAGAAGATGGCAAGCTCATGGAGCTCCATGAGCAAAAACTCAATGACCAGTATCAGGTAGGCGATATCTACCTAGGCACTGTCAAGAGGCTCATGCCCAGTCTCAATGCAGCATTTGTCGAGATAGGTCATCCAAAGGATGCCTTTCTTCACTATACAGACCTCAGCCCAAAGTTTCGCTCTGTAGCTGAGTTTACCAAGACGGTGATGAAAGGCGGACTCAAAGCCCCTGGCCTCGAAGGCTTCCGCATCCTACCAGACATCCAGAAGGGTGGGAAGATCGATAAGACCCTTAGCAAGAAGCAGCATCTCCTTGTACAAGTCCTCAAGGAGCCAATCTCCACTAAGGGACCACGACTTACTTGCGAGATCACCATACCAGGACACACACTCGTGCTGCTACCATTCACAGAGGTGATCACTGTGAGTAAGAAGATTACCTCTGCCGCAGAGCGCGACCGACTCAAGAAGCTGATGATCTCTATCAAGCCAGCCAACTTTGGTGTCATACTTCGCACAGCCGCTCAAGGACGAGGAGTCGCAGAGTTGCATGAAGAGCTTCTGGGTCTTGTAGAGAAATGGGAGAAGATGAAGGCCAATATGCGCACTGCATCATTACCTGCACGAGTACTCACGGAGATCGATAAGACAAATAGCTTCCTCAGAGACGCCGTTTCAGGTCACTTCAATAAGATCGTAGTCGACGACAAGGATCTTTATAAGAATATCCAAGAATACGTAAAGCGTATCTCACCAGACAGCGCTAAAAGTGTCATACTCCACTCAGGCAAGAAGCAGCATGTACACGAGGCATACGATGTGAAGCGCCAGATTAAAGCCGCTTTTTCTAAGACCCCCACTATGCCCAGCGGAGCCTATCTCGTGATAGAACCCACAGAAGCTATGCACGTCATAGACGTCAACAGTGGTCCTAAGAATAAGAAGTTTGACCAAGAAGAATCAGCCCTATCGGTCAACATGGAAGCGGCAGAAGAGATAGCACGCCAGCTGAGACTGAGAGATCTCGGCGGACTGATCATCATCGACTTTATCGATATGCGCAATCGGGACAATAAGACTAAGCTCCACCGTGCCATGAAAGAATACATGGCCAAGGATCGCGCACAGCATACATTACTGCCGCTGAGTCGATTTGGACTGATGCAGATTACAAGACAGCGTGTCAAGCCAGAGGTCAGAATCAATACCTCAGAGCAGTGTCCCGCCTGCAATGGTAGCGGCAAGGTAGCACCTAGTATCCTTATCGCCGATGATATCGAGCGCAATCTAGAGCACCTTCTAGAGCATACCACTACTAAGAAACTTCGGCTGGTCACACATCCTTACGTCAAGGCATTTTTGGATCAGGGCCTCATAGGCTCCTCTTGGAAATGGTACTTCAAGCACGGTCGTAGGGTCAAGATTGAGGATGATCCAGACTTCGCCTTCAATCAGTACAAGTTCTTCGACCAGATGGACGAGGAGATAAGGGTGTAGTTACCATGTCGCGTATCCTCTACGCAGTACTCGACTGGGGCCTAGGACACGCCACACGTAGCAGCGTCCTGATCGAGGAGCTTATACTTCAAGATTGCGAAGTAGAGATATATACCGCTGGATCCGCCAAGATCTATCTACAGCGACGCTTTCCAGATCTCGTATTTCACTCCGCACCTACATTAAACATCCGCAACGGCGCCCTTGCCTTCATATCATGGCCCTGCCTTCTTCTCGGACAATATATCAAAGACCGACTATGGTGTCGTAGAAGCGCACACCACTATGACCGCATCATCAGCGATGGACGCATAGGTATCAGATCCTCTGAGACGCCATCTGCCCTGATCAATCACCAGATTCAGATAGCCGTCTACAGCTTCCCGCTAGCAAGTCTATGGTCGAGAATAGCGAGGGGCCTTTCGGCCAAATATCACCAACTCTGGATACCTGACTACAGCGATGATACCACAGCACTTGCTGGACCGCTGAGCCGGACTTCGCAGACTCATGCTCGTTTTCTCGGACCCATCAGCAGCTGGAAAGATCTCGATATCTCCGTTAAAAAAGACATCGATGTCCTCGTCATTCTCAGCGGAATAGAACCCGCCAGAACTCACCTTCAGGATCGGCTGATAGAGCTGCTATCATCCATGACCGATATACGCTGGGAGCTCGTAAGTGGCAGAGATGATTTGGCAGGTCCACATCACGGCATGCTGTCACATGAGGACATATCATCACTCGCCGCCAGATCACGGATGGTCATAGCACGATCAGGCTACAGCACGATCATGGATTTACACCTGTCTAGAATCCCAGGAATCCTACTTCCCACTCCAGGTCAGCCCGAGCAAGAGTACCTAGCACGGCACCTACCTGTGGGGCTCTTTACTTGCTCTGACGATTCGCTCACTGAAGAGCTCATACGCACAGCTCTATCATCTCATGACCAGAGAAAAAATATGCAAAGAACCAATGGATGGAGTAACACCGTGAAGGAGTTTATTTCATGACCTGCCGTTACAGGCATTCATCGCATGCTTGTAGTCCATAGTGCAGAAGTCAAGTGAGCACTTGGCGGCAGCCGTGATCATCGCATCTACATCCGCTCTCTCGTCGCTTTCCCACTCACCAAGGACAAAATCCACCTGCTGGCCCTTCCTATAATCACTGCCGATCCCGAGCCTCAGTCGAGGGTAGGCACTGGATCCGAGTTGCTCTTGTATATCCTTGAGACCATTATGACCACCATCGCTGCCCTTGGCTCGCAGTCGACGTACTCCCAGATCGAGATTAAGATCATCCACGATCACGAGACACTTTTCCACAGGCACCTTGTGCTTCTGTAGCCAGTAGCGGATAGACTTACCGCTGCGATTCATATAGGTAGATGGCTTGAGAAGTAGGAGAGTGCGGCCCTTGTACTTGATCTGAGCGATCGAGCCCAGGCTCTCTGATTTCCAGACGCCCGAGTATTGCTCAGCAAGATGATCTACTACATCAAATCCGATATTGTGACGAGTGCCGTCATACTTTGCTCCTATGTTTCCTAGGCCTGCGATGATATACTTCATAGGATCGTGCTGTATGGCCTCCTCCCTGTGCCAAAGGCCCGTAAACCACGATCTGAAGGAAGAGATGCTCATGTGATGCTTGGTTAACTTTAGGGCAAATATCATCTACATGCCGCACTTCATAGATTCGCTAGATATCAGCGAGTATCATCCCTACCAGGCTCACTACATCAATCTACTACAAGATAGAGATCCACTCAGCTACCTTCCAGTGCAGACCGATATGGAAGTACAGATGATCTCCGAGATATCAGCAGATCGCTTAGGCTATAGCTATGCAGCAGGTAAATGGACCATCGCAGAAGTGTGGCTTCACATCATAGACACAGAGCGTGTCATGGCTCACAGAGCGCACTGGATTGCACGCGGACTAAAAGACTCGTTGCCAGGCTTTCATCAGGATGACTGTGCACAGTATGCGCCCGCATCTCACTACGCCAAGCAGGATCTGATAGACGAGCTCAAGACGGTCAGACAGTCCACCATACAGCTCTATAAGCATCTCCCAGCAGAGAGACTACGTGCTGTAGGCGAAGTCAGCGGTGCTGGGATGAGTGTGCGAGCACTGCTAGGAGTCATATCAGGCCATAGCTTACATCACCAGGCGGTGCTACAGGAGAGATATCAGTGAGGCGCGTCTACCTCAGTGATACACGGTCTTTCTCCCGTGTGCTTACACCACAGAAGCTAGCAAATCTTGCCCGTCTCCGCTACTCTTACATGCGGTCTCGATTGGGAAAGAATGTACGCCACCGTGGCATGCCATCCGCCATCGCGATAGAGCCCACCACCGCCTGCAATCTGCGCTGTCCTGAGTGCCCCAGTGGGCTCAGATCATTTAGCCGACCCACAGGGATGCTTGCCTCACAGCTCTACCAGCAGCTCATAGATGAGCTTTCGCCTTATTTGATGCATCTCACTTACTACTTTCAGGGAGAGCCCTATTTACATCCAGGTAGCCATGACATGATTGCCTATGCCTCCTCTCGAGGTATCTACACGATCACCTCCACTAATGGTCATTACCTATCTGAGTCCCACTGCGAAGACATCGTCCGTAGTGGCCTCAGTCGTCTCATCGTCTCCGTGGATGGAGCAGATCAAGAGAGCTATGCAAGCTATAGAGTGGGCGGCAATCTGGAGAAAGTGCTACAAGGACTAAGGACGCTGGCTGACACTAAGAGACGACTGGGCGCTAGCACCCCACATATCGTGATGCAGACCATAGCCTTCAGATCCAATGAGGCTCAGCTGGCAGAACTACAGTCTTTGGCAAAGAAAGCAGGAGCAGACGAGTGGGTACTCAAGTCGGCTCAGGTCTACAACTACGATACGGCAGAAGAGCTACTTCCTAGAGATGGCGCTCTGAGACGTTACAAGAAAATCGGAGATGTCTACGTCCCGAAATCTGCACAGGGAGACGCTTGCTGGCGCATGTGGCATAGCGCTGTGATGACTTGGGATGGCAAGGTAGTCCCTTGCTGTTTTGATAAAGATGCTGGTCATACGCTAGGCGATTTTACGCAGGAGAGCTTTGCGGATATTTGGCATAGTCTTAGATATACTGAGATGAGACAAGCCGTCTTTGAAGATCGCAAGCTGATTGATATCTGTGCCAACTGCAGCGAAGGGTGCCGCGTGTGGATGAAACCGACAGCCGTAAATCAGCGTTAATAGTCAGAGAATGAGTATATTTACTCGCTTTCCAAAGGGGGCTTCCATATTTTATTATCATTTCTGATCACTTGATTCATCATGGGCAAGAGAACCATCTTTAACGGTAGGCTAGAGTTTAAAAACCAGAAGAGTTTTGACCGCGTGCGTGGTCTCTACGAGCAGCGCGTAGAGACATTTTACAAAGATGACATCCTGATCAGGATGGAGCAGCTCAGCGAGGA
Source organism: Saprospiraceae bacterium (assembly GCA_020630495.1). Taxonomy (GTDB): domain Bacteria; phylum Bacteroidota; class Bacteroidia; order Chitinophagales; family Saprospiraceae; genus JAHDBH01. Next base: position 9,781 of record JAHDBH010000027.1, on the reverse strand, counting down.
TGGTGGCAATACGATTACGATACCCAAGCATGTAGGCGAAGGAACGGAGAAAAGCTGGAAAAACACAGTACAACTCCTGGAGTATCTCTCTCAATATGCTATCAGCGGTAAGGTGCAGGCTTGGATGACTGAGAATGGCCAAGTCCTACTTAGCTCTGATATAGAGCCTGATGGTGACAAAGCTGCTATCATCAACTACAAGAAAGGCCTAGAACTGCACAACAGTGGTCAACAGGAAGAGGCAATCGAGGCATTTGACAAAGTCCTTACGCTATACAATGAGCACAGCCTTGCCCTGGAGAAGCGTGCCTACAGCAAGCTAATAATGCAGGACACTGATGGAGCGCTAGAGGACTTCTGTCTATCCCTAGCTATCTATGATGAAAATCCAGATGCACATCTGGGACGTGCCCGTGTATACCTAGAGCGAGAGATGTACGCAGAAGCACTGGAAGATCTAGAGAAGACTCTTAAGTACTCCGTGCCGATGCAGAGTGTATTCTGGACGGGGCGTAGACTCAAGGCTAAAACTCATCTCGCGCTTGGTGAGGTAAGTAAAGCTAGCTTTGAGCTGAAGTACTTCACCAAGAGAACTTACACGGATGATGATCCCAATGCACAGTGGAAACGAGCTGCATGGACCCAATACGCACTAGTCCTCTGGTCGCTTGGCGATACAGAAGAAGCTGCCGTCGCTATCAACAGTGCGAGCAACTATCCCGTAGTCACTGGTATATCAGATAAGGAGCTCAGAGCGTTTAAGAAAGATATCGACACAGGCACTGCCTGGGGTATGGATATGCCTATCCTCCTCTAGGAGTCGCTTCATCTACCTCTTTACATTTCATGAGCTGGATCAGATCTGTACTCTCTATCTCCATCATATTACTAGCCAGTGCTTGCTCTGTAAAGCAGACCACTGGTACTGATCGCAACGCACCTCATAGCGAATTATCTAAAAAAGCTCAAAGCTGGTACCAAGAGGCATCGGACTATAGCCGCATAGGTGAATACACTAAAGCTATAGACCTGTACAATCGCGTCCTGGCCACTGAGGAACATATGCCGTCTTTGCTCGGAAGAGCCTCTAGCTATGGAGGTCTGGGAAGGTATGACGACAAGCTCAGAGATCTATTGCTGGCAGAGTCGCGCATGCCTCAGCCTACTACGGCATTGCTCTTTGAGCTCGCTGAGACATACTACACGCTAGGAATGTATGATGACTCGCGTGTGGCATATCAGAGGTATTTGGACGAAAGTCCCACAGCCACTAACAGTATCAAGAAAGCAGAAAAGCGCCTCGCCAATCTTGACTTTATCCTAGAGGATCAAAAAAGCGTAGAAGCTATTGATCTAGTCGCACTGCCAGGTCATATCAACACACCCTATCTTGAGTATCTACCGAGCATCACAGCTGATCAGACGAGGATGATCTTCACCCGTAGAATCGACGGTCAGGAAGATCTATATCTCAGTGATTTTATCGATGGTCGCTGGACAGAAGCTGAGGGCATAGATCCTATCAATACGCGCAGCAATGAATCTGGTCACTGTATCAGTGCTGATGGTGGGACGATCATATTTACTCGATGCGATCAGATGACAGGATATGGTAGCTGTGATCTGTGGACCACGCGCTATACAGACTCTACATGGACAGTCCCGATCAATCTCGGCGGGGTGATCAATACTCAGTCGTGGGAAGCTCAGCCAACTCTCTCTGCGGACGGGGACTACCTGATATACAGTAGTACGCGTCCTGGTGGTAAGGGGAATCGCGATCTCTGGATATCGCGGGCTGACAGCACAGGTCGCTGGGGCAATCCCGTCAATCTTGGATCTGAGATTAACTCTGCTGGCAATGAAAGTACACCATTCCTCCATCCAGACGGCACTACGCTGTACTACCGTAGCGATGCGCTGGCTGGCTATGGCGGATACGATCTATATCTATCGCGACTTAGCTCTGATGGGTGGTCAGCACCAGTCAATCTCGGCGCCCCGATCAATACACCAGGCGATGAAGGCTCGCTCGTAGTGGATCTGAGTGGTACTACGGCCTACTATGCTTCAGAAACAGAAAAGGATGCGACAGTAAATCGGCGCGGTGATATAGATCTCTACACATTTGACATGCCACCAGATATACGCCCACGACCTGTGACTTTTACTAGGATCACTGTGAGGGATCGCGATACGGATGAGGTGCTGAGTGATGCGACTGTGGAACTGTACGCGTATGATGGCGATAGGGCATTTGATCGATTGACGGAGACGACCACTGGAAGTTACCTGGTGTGTCTTCCGCTGGGGACTGATTACGGTGCCATAGCATCGCGCAGCGGCTATACAGCGGACGCCTATGAGTTTTCGCTAGCAGAAGTGCGCGCAGAGCAAGACCCTATCATCATAGACCTCTACCTGCAGCCTGTGAGCACATATGAGCCGCCAAGTGAACCGGTACGACTAGAGACCGTACGCTTTGCCACAGCATCCTATGATTTGCTGCCAGCCTCCTATGCCGAGCTACGCGAGCTAGCGACTTTACTCGCGCAGCGACCTGAGCTGAAGCTTGAGATCCGAGGACACACAGATAGTGTAGGTGAAGATGCTAGTAATCTCAAGCTCTCAGAGCAGCGCGCCAGTGCGGTGCGTGATTACCTCATCAGTCAGGGTGTGGACGGGTCGCGCCTTTCGGCAAAAGGCTATGGAGAGACCATACCGCTAGCAAGTAACGATACTGCTGAGGGACGTGCGATAAATCGCCGTGTAGAGTTCGCCGTACAGTAGCACACATCATGCATAGGACACTGCGGATAGCCCTAAGTTTGCAGCTGCGCAAAAGCACAAGATTGAATGGCACGTAGAGCGGAGAAAATCGTAGAGAATCTGAAGATCGTAGATATCGCTCAGAAGGGTCTATGTATTGCCAAAGACCCAGATGGTAGAGTGTATCTGCTCCAAGGTGGAGTGCCTGGCGATGTAGTGACTGCACGCATAAGGCGAAAGAAAAAGGGCATGCCCTTTGGTGATGTCAAAGAGATTACAACGGAGTCTCCAGACAGAGTAGAGGCATTCTGCCAGCACTTTGATAGATGTGGAGGGTGCAAGTGGCAAGATCTGGACTACCACGCACAGACTCAATACAAAGAGAAACAAGTGCATGAGAGCATACGACGTATTGCTCACATCACAGACTACGACGCCAGATCCATCATCAAGGCTGAGCGGACCAGAGAGTTTCGTAATAAGCTGGAATATACCTTCAGTCCACGAAGATGGCTGTTCCAAGAGGAGATCGACAGCGGTGACACATTTCCAGATCGTCGCGCACTCGGCTTTCACCTGAGCGGTGCCTATGACAAGATTCTTGACATAGAAGAGTGTCATCTCATGAGCCCCAAGCACAATGAACTGCGCAATGCCGCCAGAGAGCTAGGTCGCCGTCTGGAGATCGCCTTCTACGAGCCACATAGTCATCTGGGAATCTTGCGCAATCTCATGATCAGAGAAAATACCGCAGGAGAGATGATGGTAGCTCTCATCGTTTCTGATATGCTGGACGGTCTCGCTGAGAGATATCTACAGCCTCTCATAGAGCAGTTTCCCGAGGTGGTCAGCTGGCACTACATTGTCAATGACAAAGTAAATGACAGCATGGATGGATTGGAATCTGTCCACTATCACGGAGATACACACCTCTATGAGACACTCGGAGATCGACGCTTTCAGATCAGCCCGCTCTCCTTTTTCCAGACTAACAGTTACCAGGCAGTCACCCTCTACGATCAAGTCCGCGAATATGCAGGCCTGCAGGGATCAGAAGTACTCTATGATCTATACTGCGGCACGGGAAGCATAGGCATCTATCTCGCGGACAAGGCAGCTCGCGTAGTCGGTGTAGAGATCAATGAAGCAGCCATCGTAGATGCTAAGGCTAATGCTGAGCTTAATAATCTTGATCATACGCAGTTCTACGCTGGCGACGTGCTTGACATAGTTGATGATAAGTTTGTCAGTGATCATGGCGCGCCAGATGTGGTGGTGATTGATCCGCCGCGGGCGGGGATGCATCAGGATTTTGCGCAGTTTGTGAAGGAGCTCGCAGCACCTCGTATCGTATATGTGTCTTGCAATCCCTCTACACTTGCCAGAGATCTAGCTCTTCTAGGGCCTAGCTATGATCTGCAGAGCTGCACCCCAGTAGATATGTTTCCACACACCAGCCACACAGAGGCAGTAGCCCTCCTCACACTGAAATCATGAGCGATCTATCCAAGTATCTCCAGCTCGAGCGAGAGCTCAAGGCCTACGTCAAGATCCTCTCGCAGGCATCCGTAGCTATGCGCGACAATGACGTAAGCGACTACCCCATCTTCGTCGCTCACAAGCAAGAGATCGAGCTGGGCCTCAAGCTGATCGATCGCGATGACAAGAAGCACATCTGGTCCATCAATATCTCAAGCCTCGAGGAATTTACTGCTAAGAGCGTGATCCTTCCTGAGAAGATCGAGGACTTCAAGAAGGTCTACAAAGACCCAGACGTACAGCTGTGTATCTTTGTACTGAGCGAGCTGGGTGCATCCTTTGTGTACTTGCCCATCTAGGCTCATCCCTAGTACTTATCACCATCTAGCACCACATCACTATGAAAGGTATCATCCTTGCCGGCGGTCTCGGGACTCGTCTTTACCCTCTCACGCTAGCCGTGAGTAAGCAGCTCATGCCTGTCTATGACAAGCCTATGATCTACTATCCTCTCTCTACGCTCATGCAAGCGGGTATCCGAGAGGTATGTATCATCTCTACTCCAGCTGATCTGCCACACTTTGAGAAACTACTGGGAGATGGCAGTGAGATTGGTTGCCGATTTGAATACGTCCCACAGCATGATCCCAATGGC
>JAHDBH010000027.1:3154-4778 GCA_020630495.1 Saprospiraceae bacterium | reverse complement strand
CCTGGACTCTACTTCTATGACAATAGCGTCATAGACATAGCTAAGAACCTCAAGCCGAGCGCCAGAGGAGAATATGAGATCACTGATGTCAATAAGCATTACCTCAAGGAGGGCAAGCTCAGTGTAGGAGTACTCGGTCGCGGCGTCGCATGGCTGGATACGGGCACGCACACCAGCCTACTCCAGGCGGGCCAATTTATCCAGGTAATCGAGGAACGTCAGGGGCTGAAGATAGGATGCATAGAAGAAGTTGCACACGAGATGGGCTTCATAGACGACAAGCAGCTCGAGGCGCGCGCACAGAAATTTATCAAGAGTGGCTACGGAGAATATCTCCTTAGCTTACTTGGCTAGATAGGACTGAAGATCCGTAGCTAACTCGGCAGGCGACAGGAAGTGATGAGTTTTCATCCCTATCGTCTCAGCCGCGCGGATATTTCTGAGATTGTCATCTATAAATAAACCATCCTGCGGATGTAGCTGGTATCTCTCCATGACCAGATGATAGATCTGTGGGTCGGGCTTCTTGATGCCTTCGACGCCCGAGACTACGATGCCCTCAAATAGCTGAAGGAAATCATATCGCTCTAGAGCACTAGGAAAGGTCTCTGCAGACCAGTTAGTCAGTGCATACTGCTTCACGCCCGCCCGGTGGCACGCTTGGAGTAGCTCCACAGATTCTTGGATAGCGCCACGCAGCATCTCTTGCCAGCGACCGTAGTAAGCCCTGATCTCCGCTTCGTACTGCGGATGCGCTGAGATCAGTAGATCTGTGCCGTCCTGGATGGATCTGCCACCATCTTGCTCCTCATTCCATTCCATGGTACAGATCTCACTGAGGAAACGCTCCATCTCAGATCCCGACATCAATTTGGAGTATAGATATCTGGGATTCCAATCCACGAGCACTCCACCAAGATCCCAAAGTATGTAGGTCATATTAAACAGTATATTAGCAGCTCAGGGAATCACATGGATCAGTACGAAATTGTCTACACGAGCACCGCAGTCAAAGATATGACAAGCGCGGAGCTGGATGAGCTACTACGGCAGTCACGCAATTATAATGCCGCTCACAGCATAAGTGGTTGCCTTATCTACGGCGACCGACAGTTCTTACAGTTGATCGAAGGCCCAGAGATCGCTGTAAAAGCTCTCTATGCCAAAATCTGTAAGGACCCTAGACACACTCATCCGTCCGTGACCTGGGAAGGCCCTACTGACGTCGCAAGCTTCAGCGGATGGCGTATGCTCTATGCCCTACATCAGGGTGAGCGTCTCAAGGTGTTCTCTGGTGTGAGCGATTTACCAGTCGACCTCTTGATACCCGCTAGACCGACGGCAAGTCCATCTGTGGGGCGTGACGTATTTGACCTGATCCGCAAGTCAATCATCGAGGAGTGATCTGACTCAATTAATCCTACAACACTTGCTGATTCTGGGCGTTTGCTATTGCTCAGAGACTTAATCCATTGGATCCCAATCAACAAAAAACCGCCGTACGCTCACTGAGCTTGACCAAGGTCATCTTGCCTATGATTCTCGGTGTGCTCGTGGTAGTGTACCTGCTTTATAGGCAATTTGACCCAGCAGAATTTGCCAAGATCTCCTGGGACCAGCGCAC
>JAHDBH010000027.1:0-3054 GCA_020630495.1 Saprospiraceae bacterium | reverse complement strand
GTGCAAGACACGCTATTTTTCCTGATTACGTTGCCACTGCTGTTCTTTTTGATAGGGCCTGAGATCATCCGTCCGGGTATGGAGAGCTTTGCTGATCTGGACATCTATGGCGTATGGTTTTTGGTGGCTTATCTCATCATGTTTACCTATGGTTCTTTGCTTGCGTATGGCCTTTTTGTAGATCCAGGCAAGTTCAGAAATTTCTTGGTTTGGATCACCCGATTTAGATGGACGAGGCGCTTTCGCGCAAAAGCCATCGAGATAGGTCGCGACGTAGTAAGCGCTAGCAAGGAATATACCACACGACCCTGGTCCTTACATCTCAAAAGCATGCTTGCTACGCTGATCGCTTGGTCAGCAAGATTCTTTGTGATTGCCTTTTTGATCTTTGCACTGGTGGAGAGTGTCACGCCAGATCTCGCCACGCTACCAAGCCTATACGGCAGATTACAAGCGATGTTCAGCATTGTACTTTTCATTCCTACGCCAGGTGGCGCTGGGGTGGTAGAGTTTTTATTTGGTGGATTTTTGAGTGATTATGTGCCTCGCGGTATAGCACCAGTAGTAGCAGGTATCTGGCGATTGATGACCTACTATTCGTACTTACTTCTCGGTGCGATCATCATACCGGCATGGCTTGCTCGGGTGATGCGTAAGTGATTGTTGATCTGATGGCGCAGGCTTATTGAGACTGCAGATCATCAACGTGACATATGTCCAAAAGGGCTTTATTAGACATCATGAATTTTTGCCAAATGATAAAGCTCCGAACTATGTCGAGGCATGATAGCTTCAGTTTCTTTGAACTTAGATCGCTAAAATGATTTCTTCTTCTCCATCGATAGTACAGACACTTAAAACACCGTCCTTCAGTTCAAATGTGTTTATTAAATCTACAGTGTGCTCCTGTAAAATCTTCCCGTCAAAGTCAAGAACTTTCAAACCCGCTTCTTCTAAAGCGAGTAATTTGTCATTCTCTGAATACATACCTATTAAAGGAGTATGAATTTCACATTTATTGATTAATTCACTCTGAGATGGATTAATAAAAAATAAGAAACTATCAACTTGAACTATCCATCTATCTAACTCGAATTTCGCGATTAGAGACAAATCAGAAGATCTTGTTTCAGAACTAAACCCTAAACAAAATTCGACATCTCCAGACAATGAATTCATACATTTCACTACACAATTGTGATCTCCAAAAGTGTGCGATAAAAATAGTCTCTGAGTGCTTGTTTGCCTATTGAAAAAAGTCTCTGCTTCGTCCAATGTTCTAAATACCGAAAAACTTAATATTCTATTTGAACAATTCAGTTTCATTTTATCCACCTTTAAGCATAATCGTAATTAATCTATCTCCATCCCAAACACTATTTACTTTTAATCCTCCCCGAGGACCCATAAGCAAAGATTCTCGTATTACTCTTCTAATTGTCCGAAGCACGCCTTTTATACTACTAACTGTTTGATTAAGGTTTTCCCTTATTAAAAATCGCCCGCTGGATCGTCAAATATTCCAACTCTATTGAAATTCCAAAGCATATCTCTGTATCCACTAGAGCTAATCCTAACTAATCCTTTATAAACTTAACCCCATCAATCCTTTTCTCACTTTCAATTTTTCTCGGAAATAATCCAATTCTCTTATGCTCATTAAAATCATGTAATTCCTGATGGTTAAAAATTAGTTCTTGATGTACAAGCTTACTTTTTCTCCCATATCCTAGTTTAATGAAATATTTACCTTGAAAAAGATTCTTTAGTAAAAGCTCTATCTTGTCTAACTTCGTTTCATGATATACATAGATATCGAAATGCTCAGAGTTTATGATGAGATTATCTTCTTGAATTGACATATAGAGTATAAAATAAGACGACTTTAATCTCAGAAAAACATCTATTCCAATACCGCCCTTCTCAATAAAGCTACTTTCAGATAATTGATTAATTATCAAATCCCTTAATAAACAGTTAACGATAATCCATACTTTCTTTTGAAAAGTAGTAAGTGTGTCTAATTCGATCTTTAAAAAACATTGTAACATCTCCATTTTAAAGGATTTAAGGGGATATGTCGGTTGAACATCCCGGGCTTTGTATATTAATATGTGTATTAAACCCGTTACATGGCTTTCCTAAATAAGGAGAATTACTCGTTCATACATGATAGCCTTTATGGAAAGCATCTTTCCTTATCAATATAAATTTTCACAATCCATAATTTCGAAGAAATAAATCAACTCATGTATACCTAATAAAGAGCTCATCTATTTCAAATGTAAATACCAGTCACCATTCGATTCTCTATCTACCGTATCTTGAGATTCAAAGCCGATATGCACATGAGCTCTTGCTTTTTCGGGATAATTGTACTTAACGAGTAGAAGTCTCAAAGTATTTAACAAATCTGATTCTGATTCTAATCTCTCCTTCGTTTTATCGGCTTGTACACATATCCAAAAAGCTAAATTTTTGGGATCTATTTGATGGGCTCCATAACATTCAATCCAAAACTTCTCTTTACAAACCGGCATAATTAGCCTTTCCATATCATCCTTGATCCTAAGAATTTTGCCTTTGATTGAATTTTCTGAAAATAATTCTGTGTATAATTTCATGACTAGTTGCGTTATCAATGCATAATAATTCTTACACCTTTTTTCAGCAAGATTGGTCTCTCAATAGTTAAACAAACACTTCCCGGACGTGGACCTGCAGGTATAGTAAAGAAATGGGCTTGTCCTTTAGCTCCATTTGCAAAGCTCGTCGAAAGATTTCTCCAAATTGGATTTGATACTGAACGAGGTAAAACGGGATTTAATATATTCATAATCCTCCCTCTAGTTGTCATTTCCAAAGTCTTCAAACCGTTGGATCTGGCAAAACTTGCGGCCGCATTTTTGGCTACATTTCCACCTGACCAAAACACTCTAGCCCCTCCCCTACCAGCCACACTACTCACTCTCAGCGATGTAGATGCCGTACGAGTTGCCACACTTGCTGAGGCACGTGTCGTGAGCATGCCCAGCCTTGCAGTAGAGCTCAGAC
>JAHDBH010000148.1:3190-4307 GCA_020630495.1 Saprospiraceae bacterium | reverse complement strand
GATGCCTTTATAGCGGGTGCGGACGGTGCTCTCGCTGCAAGCATATTTCACTATGGTGAATATACCATTCCCCAAGTACATAATTATTTACGATCACAAAATATCCCAGTGAGATGAGTCCCGATTTTGAAAAAATGAATAATCTAGTTCCAGCCATCATACAGCATGCGCATAGTGGTCAGGTGCTCATGCTCGGATATATGAGTGAGGAGGCTTTCGCCAAAATGCGTACTACTAATAAAGTACATTTTTTCAGTCGCAGCAAGGAGAGAATCTGGATGAAGGGTGAGACGTCTGGAAATACTCTGGAGCTAGTAGAATATAGTCTCGATTGTGATCGAGATGCGATCCTTGTGCGTGCTTTACCTTCAGGCCCTACATGTCATACGGGATCTTACAGCTGCTTTGGCAATCGTGAGGGCAATTTCCTCGCAGAGCTAGAACAAGTGATCGCACAGCGTATCGCATCACCCAGTGAATCGAGCTACACGAGTTCATTACTCAAAAAAGGGATAAATAAAGTTGCTCAGAAAGTAGGGGAGGAAGCTGTAGAAGTCGTCATAGAGGCTATCGCCGATGATCGCGAGCGATTAATGCAGGAGTCCGCGGATCTCTTGTATCACTTAATCGTACTGCTGCGAAGTAAGGGCTTGGCTCTCGCAGACGTGGAGGGTGTGTTGCGCGAGAGAGCTGGTTAGGCCAGGTCGCAGTCGAATGTGCTGATGTGCGAATTTGCGAATGATTCTTTATAGAGAAATTCCATAGATTTCGACGGAAATATTTATTGTCTCTGATGAATTCATCTTCCGTCGATTTTCTTTTTCGCGCTGGCGCGCTACAAAGGTGTCGCCCCTCTGGGGCTTTGGGAGTCGATGTGACAATTTTGCAGATGTGCCTGCTTGCCAAGGCACGCAGGCAGGCATATATGCAAATAATTTGCATGTGCTGTATAGACTCTCCCCTTCGTTGGCGTGCCCTCGGCACTTGATTCTATTCCCTTGCGGCGACAGGTCTGTATCTACAATAATCACACTTCCGCGCAGCGGAAATGATTAGCACATTCGCACATTTGCAAATTGTCTTGCGAAGCCCCTTGGCCTTTTGCGGTTTAGGCTAA
>JAHDBH010000148.1:0-3090 GCA_020630495.1 Saprospiraceae bacterium | reverse complement strand
AAAGATGGATGCAATCCCGTTGAAACTCATACCATTTTAATTTCGGAAGGGCAAGATTTTCGTTCACTGAGGGTTCCATGATGAAGGGTCGCTCAGCGATAGCCCAAGCACGGTTGCTGAGCGATAGCCGAAGCACGGTTGCTGAGCGATAGCCGAAGCAAAGTGCAAATCCCTTGCACGATATGGGTTCATATTTGTATCTCGCTATGATTCTACACCTATGACACCTACATTCCTGTACATTCTCATCGCTATCCTTGCGGTCTCCTTAGTGGCAATTCATATCATCTCAAGGAATCGTCTACAGGCCGAGGAGCATTTGCGCGAAAGCGCTCTGAAGCAATCTACGCTGCTGGAAACAGAGTTACAGCAAGAAAGACTATTGTTGCACCAGGCTAGGGAGGAAACCTCAGCTCTGCGTGTGCGTGTAGCTCAATTAGCATCGCAGTTGGATGAGTCTCAGCGTCGATTTATCTCTCAATCCGAAGATCGTGATGCGTTGCTTGTGCAATTTAGAGATCTGTCTGCCCAGGTAATGGAGCGGCGTGCGGTGCAGTTTGATCAAGCGCAAAGACAAAGTTTGCATCAATTACTGGAGCCACTTGCGCAGCGAATTACGAGATTTGAGCAGAAAGTGGATCAGTCCAGTGAAAATGCAGTCAGGCGTCATGCTGCCCTTCGTGAGCAGGTGAAGCATCTGACAGATATCAATGCCACTATGGGTGAGGAGGCTAAGCGCCTGACTAATGCCCTCAAGGCAGATGTCCGTGAACAAGGTAACTGGGGCGAGATGATTCTTGAGAGTATTCTAGAAAAGTCAGGTCTAGAAAAAGGTAGAGAATATACGGTCCAGGACTCTCACACGGACGCCGATGGAAAGCGCTATAGGACAGATGTCGTCATCACACTACCAGATGATAAGCGCATGATTATCGATAGTAAAGTTTCTCTCAAGGATTTTGAAGAATATGTCAATGCCGATGATGAGATACAACGTGAGATTTCACTTAAGGCACATGGTCTCAGCCTCCGTAAGCATATAGATATACTGGCACAGAAAAATTACCATGACTTATATCAAATCGAATCTCCAGATTTTGTGCTCCTATTCGTTCCTAAGGATAATGCTTTCGCGGCTGCGCTAAATTATGACTCTAATCTTTATCAGTATGCATTTGATAGAAATATCGTCATAGTTACTCCTTCTACCTTGCTGGCTACACTCAAGACTGTTGATACGCTGTGGCGTAATCACAAACAAAATCATTACGCCCTAGAAATTGCGTCAGAGGCGGGTAAGATGTATGATAAGTTTGTAGGATTCACTGACGATCTACTTAAGCTTGGAAAACAACTGGATACTGTAAAGAACACCTATCATGATTCCATGAAAAAACTCTCCACTGGGACAGGTAGTCTCGTTACTCGAGCGGAAAAGCTTAAGCATCTAGGCGCCAAGGCCAATAAGAAGATTGCTGGTGATCTGTCTGCATCTTCTTAACATCACCTTATCTTGCGCAAGGTCGTGAGTAGATCAGATGGGCGTGATCTATTTTAGTGAGAGATCTCCGAGAATAGTTGTACTTTTTCGGAATGATACAACGTGCCATATATATAGCTTGCGTATCGCTATGTTGTCTCCATGCAGGGATAGCGCAGGAGATAATTTCTAGACAAGACTTGCATCAGTCCATACTTGATGTGATCGAGCCGCAGCATAGGACTTTCTCATGGTCTGAGGCCAGCCTGGAGCAGCTGTGGTCGGCTGTGGTCCAATCTGATCAGCTAGTCACGGTAGGGTATCGCAGCGCTAATCATGATGGTCGGCATGATCTTGCTGATCAGGATCTCACCCATCATTCCTGGCAAGAAGCCTACGAGCAGGTGATTAATGAGGTATTTATTCTATCTCGCGCAGTATGTGACGAGTCGATGAGGCGATCAGAAATTGTCTATAAATCAAGCCATACGCGTCTGCCATATATGGTATTGCGTGCATGTCATCCTGCTATCATTGAGGCCCTGCGAGGCTCTGCTCTAGTGCGATATGTGGAGCCATACTCATATACCACCCACACAGATCAGCAGCGAAGTGGTGAAGGCTGCAGTAATTATAGTCAGTCGCTGACGCCAGACGATTTCATAAATATTTCTCCAGAGTCCATTAGCTCTTGGCACCAGTCAGATCACCAGATCGATAGCGCTTGGCTCAAGTCCGAGAATGGTAAAGATATATGGATAGCCATCATGGACACGGGCGTCAGTGATGATAATCCCAAGTACAACGGCGAATTTGATGAGGGAGAATCAAGTGGAAGATCAATTGAGAAATACGGCTTTTATAATAATGATGGATGGGTGGATCAATGCGGTCATGGCACTGCGATGATTGGTCTCGCAGCCGCGCCGCGAGGCTATGATGAGAGTCCTGCAGGGGTGGCTTATAGAGCTAATGTAATTTCTTACCGTGTGAGTAATGATGTTGTCATCAATGCTGGAGCGGAAATCGATGGGCTGGCAGATGCAATCGTGGATGCCGCTGATGACGACAGAGTAGATATTATCAGTATGTCTCTAGGAGATATATTCAGTCATGGGCCTGTGGAGGACGCTATTATATATGCATACGAAGCGGATAAATTAATTTTTGCCGCCGCAGGCACATCAACTTTTTTGACGAACGGTCTGGGTGTAGTATTCCCTGCAGATATGGATGAAACAATTGCTATCACTGGCGTCGTAGAGGATACGGACTTTGATGAATGCGATAACTGTCACTATGGAGCTGAGGTGGATCTGGTGATATATATGGAGCGCTCTGCGAGCGGCAATACTTGTATCACTACCGCTGATGATAATGTGTCTTCCGACTATGTCGGATATGTGGGTGGATCTTCAGCTGCTACAGCCACGATGGCTGGAATCGCAGCGTTAATCTGGTCGGATGATACCACGATGACACGCGACGAAATGATCAATCAGTTGATCAAGTCGTCCAGTAATTATCCTGACAAGACGACAGACTTTGGCTGGGGTGCGATAGATGTCTGTGAGGCGGTTTTAGATTCGAGAGATGCACTTCCGTGCAAA
>JAHDBH010000147.1 GCA_020630495.1 Saprospiraceae bacterium | reverse complement strand
ATGAGCTCGTATACATTGTCAGAGATACCCATCTCTGGAGGTACGACCCCGCTGGAGACGAGTGGATGCAGCTCAATGATGTTCCTGGTGAGAATAGGTTGGCGGCTTTCGGATTCTCTATCGACGGAGTCGGATATGTGGGTGGAGGATTTTACAATGCCGAGGAATTTTGGAGTTATGACGTAGCGACTGATTCGTGGACTCAGCTCAGTGATCTACCCGTGATGACAGTGACGGGATCGTATCCTCTTGATGGCAAGTCTTTTGTAATCGATGGATTTGCATATCTGACAGGTACCAATACGCTTTTCTGGCGTTACAACCCAGCTGATGATACTTGGCTGCAGAGAGCTTATCTATATGCATCATATCCTGCAGCTGTGCAACTGGATGGGAGAGGATTTGTGCTTACTGCACAGGGTAATCTGTATGAATACCGTGCTGACAGCAATAGCTGGACTCTCTACTCAGAGCAATACACTGGGCAACCAGTTTGCAGACCTATAGGACAAGTAGCAGATGGTCGAGCTTACTTTGGTGTAAGTTCTCTTTTCACGTCCAACACTTGTACGCTTACTCCTACGCCGGTCATGAGGTCCTTTTCACCAGTTGATTGAGTAATTTTACGAGCGAAGCATTGTCATGCAAAGTTTAGAGACAAAATATTTCTGCATGATATTTCATTCATAAAGCATCTTACAGGTATTTAACGCATGAGTAATCAGTCATTTTGACGAAAGTCACCAGGCAAATTGAACTATCCATGCAGTAAAAAGCATTCATTAGCTACAAAGTGAAGGCTTAATGAATAATAAATCATACATATTCCTTGCAGCGCAGAGCGATGAGGCGATCGAGGAGATGATCGGCCAGTACGTGCGCAAGGTGCGTCAAGAGCAGGGTAGGACTCAAGACGAGCTCTCAAAATCAGCAGGTATCAGTAGATCGACTCTCAGTCTGCTGGAGCGCGGTTCATCAGGTAATCTCAGCACGCTCATCCGAGTGCTGCGTGTATTGGGTAAATTAGATGCGCTCGGCACGCTGCAATACAAGGAGTTACTGAGTCCACTGGCGCTTGCTCGGGTACAGCACAAGCAAGTGGAGCGGGTGCGCAAGCCTGCGCAGGACACGCCCAAGGACGATCACCATACATCTACTTGGTGATGATCACGACAGCCTATGTCAAGATCTGGGGCGAGCTCGTGGGTGCTGTCGCGTGGGATGAGCAGGAGCAGCTTGCGAGCTTCGAGTTCGCACCGTCATTTGCCCTCCGCGAGTCTCGTGGATCCGAGAGAGTTCAAGGTCATAAGGCCTGGGATCTCGCTCCTATACATATGCCGCTGAGTGGTGGAGCACGGATCTATCGCTTCCCTGAATTGCGCGCTGGAAAGGATAGCCGACATGACACATTTCACGGATTGCCAGGACTACTTGCGGATACGCTGCCAGACAAGTACGGTCATCAGCTTATGGACGTATGGCTCGCTCAGCAGGGACGTCCCGCGGGCTCTATGAATCCTGTGGAGAGACTGTGTTTTATAGGGTCGCGAGGGATGGGCGCGATAGAGTTTGAGCCTGCAGGAATCAAGGCGGGAAATCGGAGCTATAAGATCGATCTTGATTCGCTCGTGGATATATCTCAGCGGATGTTACGGTCACGAGATCAGTTCCACACGCACCTCACAAAAGATGAGGAGAAGGCGATGATGGATATACTGCGAGTAGGTACATCAGCCGGTGGTGCACGTCCGAAAGCCGTGATCGCGTACAATGAAAAAACGGGCGAGGTGCGCTCAGGACAGACACGCGCACCGCGAGGCTACGAACACTGGCTACTCAAACTTGACGGTGTAAGTGATGCGCAGCTCGGCAATTCGCTCGGCTACGGCAGGGTAGAGATGGCATATTATCTCATGGCGAAAGACTGCGGGATAGATATGATGGAAAGTAGGCTGATCAAGGAGCACGGGCGCGCGCATTTTATGACTAAGCGATATGACAGAGAAGGTGGCGATGTGCGACACCATGTGCAGACCTGGTGTGCTATCGCGCACTACGATTTTAATGACGTGCTCAGCTACAGCTACGAGCAGCTTTTTCAGACTATGCGGACGCTGAGACTTGATTATCGTGACGCTGAGCAGATGTATCGCCGCATGGTATTTAATGTGCTAGCGCGCAACTGCGATGATCATACCAAAAATTTTTCTTTTATTATGTCACGCGATGGCGTGTGGTCATTGGCACCCGCGTATGACATTTGTCATGCTTATGATCCTAGGAGTATTTGGGTAAGTCAGCACGCTCTCAGCATCAATGGTAAGCGCGATCAGCATACAGCGGAGGATCTCCTGAGTGTCGCTGATTCTATGAATATTAAAAAAGCGAAAAAAATCTTGCAAGACACCTATAAGGTGATATCTCGCTGGGATGATTATGCTCATCAGGCGGGTGTGGATACAAACATTCGTGATTTTATTTCGGGGACTTTCGTCCAAATGGATTTGAAGTGAGATGGGTATTTGCGGGTGGTAATTGGGTAATTCATCGTGTGTTTTATTGGATTTCACGAAAATTTGTAAATTCATATTACGCCCTTACAGGGCTTGCTGGACTGGTTTGTTATTTAAACCCAGGATTTCATCCTGGGCTATGGGATAACGTCCCGCTGGGACTTTTAAAAGATCTCCCGTTGTCCAGGGCTTTCAAGCCCCGGACTAATGTGTCTACATACCTCTTTGATACTTGCTTAAGATTTCTACGGTTTTGTGACATTTCTTTATTACGCCCTTACAGGGCTTACTAATTTGGTTTTGATACCCAGGATTTCATCCTGGGCTGTGGAATTTCGTCCCGCTGGGACTTGTGATGGATCTCGATGAAATTTGATATTCCGTTGTCCAGGGCTTCCAAGCCCCGGACCAATATATCTACATACCCCTTTGATACCTGCTGAAAATTTTTGTGATTGCTAATTTTATATAACGCCCTTGCAGGGCTTGTTAATTTTGTTACTTTCGAAACCCAGGATTTCATCCTGGGCTGTGGAATTTCGTCCCGTTGGGACTTGTCATGAATCTTGATCTTTTGTGAATTGCAAATATTATGCCCTTACAGGGCTTACTAATTTGGTTTTGATACCCAAGATCTCATCCTAGGCTATAGGATGTCGTCCCGATGGGACTCGTGGTGCGTGTAGTAGGATATGTGTGACTTGCAGATGATCGTGGATTCTTACCCAGGAAAGTTCTATGTAGCTCATTGATCTCAGTATTCTGTAATTTTATCACATGACTCAACAAGCGATTTCACTCTTCCTAGTTCTATTTTTATCACTGCATTTGTCCGCACAGGACCCCACAGTCACTTGGACGATAGAAGAAGTGGCCGAACTACCAGAGGGCGTGTCCAATAATGCTGTGGCCCAAGCGATGGTAGATGGCACTCCGTACATCTATAGCTTTTCGGGGATTGACAATACCAAGATTCGCACAGGCATTCATCTCAAATCATGGAAATTTAATACCGTCACTGGTGAAGTTATCGCTCTGCCCGATCTTCCAGATACGCAAGGAAAAATAGCCGCTGCTGCCTCTCGAGTTGGCGACATCATTTATATCATAGGAGGATATTATGTGATGGCCGGTGGTGGCGAAGAAAGTAGTCCGCTAGTACATCGATTTGATACACGGGCGGATACCTTTTTATCTGATGGTGCCCCGACGCCTGTGCCCACGGATGATCATGTGCAGCTCGTGTGGAGGGATAGTCTGATCTATTGCGTCACAGGATGGAGCAATAGCACCAATATCCCAGATGTGCAGATCTATAATCCTTCTCTGGATGCTTGGCAGGTGGGCACTTCCGTGCCAAATGACGACGCGTACAAATCATTTGGTGCTGGCGGGACGATTCTTGGCGATACGATGTATTATTTCGGTGGTGCTGCCTCGATATTTCCAATGGGAAATCCATTTCCTATTCAAAGTGGTCTGCGCCGTGGTATAATCAATCCAGATGATCCTACTCAGGTGGACTGGACGATTGCCGATTTAGCTCCAGAAGTCGCCTATCGCTCTGCAGGTTTGACACACGGTGGTCGGGTATACTGGATGGGTGGATCAGATATTACCTATAATTTTAATGCTCTGTCCTACAGCGGTGGACGTACTGTACAGCCCTCTAGGGATATTGTAGAGGTCGATCCTCACTCGGGAGATGTAGCAGTCAGCAGTGATGATCTGGTGCCTATGGATCTGAGACAGATCGCACAGGTCTCTGATAGTACTTATTACATCATCGGTGGTATGCAGGAGAATAGGCAAGTCAGTCCTGGTATATTGCGGGTGACGGCTAGGGATATCATCACTGCTACTAGTGCTTTGTCTAGGCCACACCGCTTTAGCATAGCCGATCTGGGAGGACATTTAATAGTAACTCTGAGCGAAACAGAGGCGGCAAATATCTTGCTTTTGTCTACTAGCGCTATTCCTCTAGCGCACACTTCTACTACTTCTGGCCGCGCGATTCTCGATGTTTCTCAGCTCCCGACTGGTGCCTATGTAATTCG
>JAHDBH010000146.1 GCA_020630495.1 Saprospiraceae bacterium | reverse complement strand
TATCGTGATTCCACATCTCAGGCGGGCTGTGGAGTACTGGGATCTGCTGCAGGAAAGCTGATCGATTGCCCAGTGCACACAGCTGATGATCAGGCACAGTCGGTTCGCACAGCTCAGTATGATTTTCATCGTTCGAGCAAATAGGTCTCTAGAGCAGCAAATACTCATCCTTTTCCTCAGCTCTTTCGAGCAAATGTGACTGTAGACGAGTACGCATCCATCCTTTTCGTGCAAATGCTACCTCACCACTGTCACATCGCCACTCAGCACGACATCACCTACTAGTCCTTCATATCTCAGCACATATACATAGACGCCTAAGGGTACAACTTGCCCCTTGTACTTACCATCCCAGCCTAGTGCACCAGTCAATGCATTACGCTGATCATATATCAGACTGCCCCATCGGTCATAGACCTGTATGCTGAGACCTCTGATACCAGCCTCTGGGCTGACATATATTGCCCATCGATCATTGACTCCGTCACCATTGGGCGAAAACACATTCGGGATGTACACAGGACAGTCCTGCTGATCTAATCTCACCTCTCGCTCGACCTCACATCCAGCAGTGTCCTCTATAGTCACTTGATACACGCCCTCTCGCAGACCATCGATGATGGAGCCCATCGTCCTCTGACCATCGATCCAAATAGCAGCCAGCTGTACCTGATCATCAACGATCACCGTGATCTGGCCGTCCTCTAGGCTACAGTCAGTCGGCTGCACTCTATCGATACGAGATATGCGAGGTGCAGCCGTCGTGGTAATCGTCAAGGTAGTATCCCAACTACAGCCCTGCTCATTCATCACCTCGATCAGATAATCGCCTGCAGTGAGCCTATCCAGTACTGAGCTGACCTGCTGCCTTTCACCATTGACGAGCAGTCCCTCTATGCCAGCTGTCTCTAGGTCCAACAAGACTTGGCCTTCACCTAGCTCACAGATATCTTGGATCACGGCAGAGACCGATACACTCAGCTCTTCACTCCCTGTGATACTATAGATCGATGTATCACGACACCCTGAGCTATCTACCAAGATCAGCTCATACGCCCCTCGCTCCAGACTGTCTATCATCGCTAGATCATCTACTAGCTGGCCATCTAGCAGAGCCGTGACCGCAGAGGGACTATCATAATGCACCCTTACAGATCCAGCTCGACCACAGCTCGCCTCTGTCACCATCACACTGTCGATCAGTACATGTGCGAGAGAATCGATCAGCACATCGAGACTGTCTTCACAGCCCTGAGCATCTTGCAGGTACACCGTGTATCCTCCCGCTGACAGATCAGTATAGGTGCTTTCTGCCTGGTACGACACACCATCCATCGAGTACTCATAGGGCGCCACTCCACCAGTACCCACTACTTGTAAAGAGCCTGACCGATCACCACAGGTCACATCCTCTCTAGACAGCAGGTCCAGCTCAGCAGCCTGCGATGGCTCTATATAGATATCTATCCCGATACTACAGCCCAGACTATCAGTAATCACCAGCTGGTATAACCGTGCGGCCAATTGCCCATATCGACCAACATCAGACATCAACGTATCATCTAGTACATAAAGCAGGTCTCCCTGCCCTGTAGCTTCTATATCTATCACACCATTATCTTCGCCACAGCTCGTAGCTACCACGATGCTATCGCTGATCTGCGGTAGGGCGTACTGCGTGATAGTGACAACATCACTCATCGTACATCCCCACTGATCCTGTACATAGACTGTCACTGCACCAGAGTCCAGACCTACTAGCTCTGAGCTCCCCTGATAGCTGACACCATCAGTGGAGTACATCAGCGGGCCGTCTCCGAGCGCATCCACCCATACTGCACCATCCAGACCATGACAGCTCCGCGGTCTAGTGTCTACTGACGTGATCATCGGTCTGTCGATCACTGGGATGTCTATCAGCGCGCTGTCTATGCAGCCCTCATCGCTCTGTAAATACACCCTTCGCTCACCTCCAGCGAGGTTGCTATATGTGTTGCTGGACTGGAATATCTGCCCATCTAGACTGTAGGTCACACCTGTCCCATCTGCTAAGATTTCGATCACAGCATTGTTCTCCCCACAGGTCGCAGGACGGATGGCTACACTATCTATTTCCACCACCCCTATGCGCGGTATGATGACGGTATCTCGATCTGTACATCCTGCTGTATCTGATACCACTACGATATACTCTCCTGCACTGAGATCAGCAAACTCCGCATCACTGGCATAGGATGCACCGCCATTGATCGAGTAGCTCAGATCTCCTGCACCACCACTAGCCGTCACCGACAGCTCTGCATCCTCCAGATCACATAGCTCCTCAGTGTATCTCACATCATCCACAGACACTGGCGCTATACTACCAAAAAACTCCCCCGTACTAGCAGCCCCATTGGCGCTATACATATAGCGTCCATGCCCTATGATCTCTCGCCTCTCTATATCTACACGGTATACAGAATCAATAAAATCAAATGCATAGATCTCCAGCGAATCACAACTCGCCGATATACTTGTAATACCACTGATTCCTCGAGGCATTCTACGCGATATGACCACATCCTCTCTCATCAAATCATCGAGATGAATTCTCACTACATTATTCATACGCGTATCATAGTCATGATAGGCATAGTAAAGCTCTCCCTTGTACCAGGTCATGTCTCCATCAAACCTGTAAGGCGTCTTTCCGAGCGATTCTGCGACGTTGCTCACCAGATCATAGGTCCAGAGATCCCCTGTACGACCGAGCATATAAAGGACGTCGTCTGATCGAGTGGTCATACCGTTGATTCTGACAGAATCAGGAAGCACATAGATCACTTCTGTCTCACCTGTCATCGGATCTATTCTGAGTAATTCAGGTAAGTAGAATCCAACATTATCGGAAATGCCGAATAGTTCACCCAAAGTAGATAGAGCTATATCTGCAAGAGGTGGGTTTAATTCCACCGTGGTTAGAGAATCTTGCTGACCAGTAAGAAGATTGTATTTATAGATAGTGCGCGACGATAGCGTATATGATTGCTGTGCTGAGATCCTCGATTCGTACGCGCAAATGACAAAAACGACGCACAGCCATAAGGCCATACGTCGTACAAGATCTTGATGTTTCATTAGACTATTGGGCTATTGCGAACTTCTCTACGATTCGCTCACCACTAGCTGAGTTCAGCACAGCGAGATACATTCCGTGAGTAAGAGCTGAGACATCGAGTCGAGCGCTCTGTTGCCCCCTTTGCAAGATCGGACAGTAGACCTCTTGTCCGTCGATGCCATAGACTCTAATGTCAAGTGCAGCTCCTAAGTCGAATAGGCCTTGCCACTGTAGAGTGATAACATCTTTCGCTGGACTAGGGCTGATGAGCAATTCTGGCGATCTGGTCGTACTCATTTGTGGAGGGGTAGATTCACCTACTGTAGGCTGATCCAGATAGATTACCTTGCGTGGTGCCTGACCTCTGATGCCTGTGATAGGTGATGGCGGACACTGGGTAGTGAATACCTCGGAACAGTTGAAATACTCATCCTCCTTGCAGATCGCTGTTAGCGAAAGTGTGTAAGTTGTGCATGGATCAAGATTATCGACCCAGCCAATCCACTCGCCTAGACTCAGGTCATAGGTAAAGAACCAATTAACGACCATACCATCTACGAGTAAATAATAATCGGAGAACGAACAGTTGGGGTGAGTAGGCAAGTAAAACGTGATGCGGTTCTCAGTAATAGAAATGATATCAAAACAACCTGGCCTATTGTCGATGCAAAATGAATCTAGTCGGCTGTAGTGTCCCTCTCCACTATTATCATCAGCTGTCACATACACAATAGAATTAGGAGCCACTGCACGATATAACTCTAGGTATGTATCGACCCTAGGACGTGTCTCGCTAGGTTCGGTATATATATCGCACAGACCATTGGAAGTGTCATAATTAACTATCAGATTGTAGTATCCACAGTCCTTGGTAACAGTTTCTGAGTCTTCTACGGCAGAGATCCTGAAGTACCAGCCAAAGGTATTGGGATCACCCGTCACAGGTATATAGTACCAATCGTCATCGCCATCTGTGAGGCAAAAATCAAAGTACACGCCCCCGGATATCTCTGTTGCCGATGGAGCACTGTTGTTTAACTCTCCAAAATTATTGCAAGCAGCATCCCATCCAGATGGCTCGTCACATTGTGCATGCAATTGGGATGTGGATAGACAAGTCAGAGTCATCATAAATAAGGCTATGCTAGCCGTGCGTAAGTGCGTAAGTGCGTAAGTGCGTAAGTGCGTAAGTGCGTAAGTGCGTAAGTGCTTTATCATTATCATATGGTTTGGTGTTTGACAAATATACAATTATTCTGGTTAATGTTAATAATTACGACATTTTTTGCTAAATTAAAAGTCATACAGTGATTTTATGTGGTTGACAATTGAAATTTGTTAAAGAAAAACCTAGAGCGAGCGTATCGGCAACACAAAGCCTCCAAAATACCAAGCTTATGAGATATCTGTCGATCATTTAACGACCTTTGCCTCCGCCTATGAAAGATTATCTCAATGCCCTCAATCCCGTCCAGCGACAAGCC
>JAHDBH010000145.1:2531-4609 GCA_020630495.1 Saprospiraceae bacterium | reverse complement strand
GCGATGCGCTTCTCAAATACATCCGTGGTAGGATTCATGATCCGTGTGTAGATATTTCCAAACTCCTTCAGCCCAAATAAATTGGCCGCGTGCTCGCTATTATTAAACACATAAGAAGTCGTCTGGTAAATCGGCACGGCGCGGCTGTTAGTCGCTGAATCGGGCTCTTGTCCTGCGTGCAGTTGCAGTGTGTCAAAGTGATAATCTGAATGGCTCATGTCTCTAAGAAATTTTTAATGATGTACGATACTCGTACGGTTAATGGTGTGAAAGGTGATCTGAAACGATCGGGACTGAGCAAAAAAAAAGCTGAATCCCTAAGGCTTCAGCTTTTTATAAAATTTATGATATTGTCTATTCTATACAAGCATCTGCCATGAGTTTTTCATGCAACACATCATACAGCATACCATCATACAGGCATGTGTCTTGTAAGCAAGTGCAGAGCTATGTAGTCTTGTAATTTTCATTTACAGTAGTAAACATAAACGACCTTCTGCACTTCGCGGCATCGTTTATGAAACTTTAACATATAGGGTGCCTCCGAATATTGCTGAATGAGGCTGACAGTGACGAGTGAAAGTCATATACAAGGCGTGACAATGGAGCCTAGCCATAGCTAAGCGACTGCGGAACAACGTAGTAGATGATTTTCACTGACGCTGAATTTGAACCACGTTCAAATGATCAGCCCATGAACGTGATTTTCGGAGGCGCCCTTCAGCTTCGCGGCTCCACTACTCCTCGCAGGAGCGGCTCATAACCTATGTAGATGGCGGCAGTGACCAGAAGATATTCCCACGGCATCATCACATGATATACGATCTTCTTGCCGACCCATGACCAAAACTCAGTAGGCATCTCCCTGTACACGATGAATGTGCTCTCACCCGTAGGTCGATAACTCGCCCAGCCTGTCGCAAAAGCAATGACCCACAGTACTATCAGCGCATACAGCGTATAGAATAGTGGCGAAGTCCAGCGCTCTGCCAGTGGCATCTTCTCAGATCTTCGACCAAATAAGTTAAGAATCAATAGACCGAAAATCGCCCCGATCGTATTGATCACCACGTCATTAAAGTCAAAGTAATTAGTTCCTGTGGGATTGAGTACCAAGTACTGGTGCAACTCATCGAGAGCGCCCGCTAATAGGGCCCAGGTGAGTATGGAGTAATAATTGCGCGTGAGAGCATAGCAAAGTATGGCAAACACACAGTACTGCACAAAGTGTATCACCTCGATATTGATAATAAATAAGTAGTACATAGACAGAAACACCGCCGCCACACTCACTCCAAAATATGTCAGCCACAGCCGCGGACGTGGATGCTCTCGCAGTTTTCTCAGTGCAATAAGTAGCCCCACCACCATCATGACTACCACCGCCACCAGGATAATCATGTTGTAAGTCTCCTTGCTTACAATCTCAAACTGCCGATTGATAAATCGCCCTAAAATCTCATGGGGTATCGTCACCAAGACATAGTAGACCACTAATACGACAAGAGCAAGCGTGCGATTTTCTGAGAGTCTATCAAGAAAATTCATATAGATCAGTGATGTGCAATGAGATGATCGGCCATGCGATCGAGATCATGCTCGGTAACAAATAAATTAGTAGATATACGTACGCCTCCAGCGAGAGATTTGCTCCCCACGACCTTAGCATGGAAGCCGCCTTCTTGCAATAGTTGTAGCAGTTCTTTGGCTTTGTACTTCTCCGATCGCAGCAGGGCCACGGCTCCGTAGCTGGGTGCATGAGCCACGGTCATGGACTTACCTTCTATCCGCTTCATCCAGTGGTGTGTCAGCGCAGATAAGCGTGCTTGTTTTCTGGCCAGACCGCCTATTTCTTCTTGCCAGTCCAGGGCTGCAGAGATGCCCATTTGCATGTAAAATGCATGAGTCCCCATATAGTCCCAGCGCAGATCAGACCGTACACCCGTCGGTGCCGAAGGACGAGGTGGGAAATAATCCTCTTGACCGTCCCGCACCCAGAGCATCCCTGTGCCCAGCGGAGCCGAAAGCCACTTGTGTAGACTCGTGCAGTAGTAGTCACAGCCCAGCTCCTCCACACT
>JAHDBH010000145.1:0-2431 GCA_020630495.1 Saprospiraceae bacterium | reverse complement strand
ATTCCATGCGGATAATCATGCACACTGTGATAGAGATTTTCACCAGGAGCCAATCGATGATGGGTGATCACAGCATCAAGCGAGTCTGTCGTATTTCGCATCAGATATACCTGTCCCTCCTTGCCTTGTATAGCCTCACTGAGTCGCATTTTGACGAAAGTCTCCGCCTCCCCCCACGCGATCTTCTGCTGGTACGGCGCCGTACGATTGCACAGTCTGAGAGCATCAATCGTGACTTTCTCCACGGGAAACGGCATATTTCCAGCGCTACCACTATTGAGATTGACCAGGCCATCCTTGCGTACGGGATAGCAGCGTGCGATCGACTGCCATGAGCGATCCTCTAGCGATATCATTTCCTGCCAGCCCAGGGATAGTGCCGAGGGTATGAGCGCTTTCGCGCAAATGTCAACAAGAAAATGACGACGCTTCATATAGTAAAAATAGGCATGTATATAAGTCTAGGGGTCTACAGAGTCAAAGGGCCAAATCCACGACAGCCAAAGGCAAATGGCCTCACTAGTCTCCAAATCTGCAAAATGCGCAAGCCATGGATCTTACTTTTATCCCATGCGATACATGTACCTGGTGCTGATGCTCTCTCTATCTTTCCTGATGCAAGGACTTTATGCGCAAGATCTGTGTACAGGTAGCTTGGGTGAAAATATATTTGATGCGGGTGACTTTGGGACGGGAATGCTCAATCGTCCACTTGACGATCCAGGGATAGCTCCAGGATACATCTATACCCGTGGACTTCCTGATGACGGATTCTATACGATCACTAATGATATGTCCCTTTGGAGCACCATATTTCCGAGTTGGCTGACTATCACGGATAATAGCCCTGATCCTAGGGGCTATATGATGGTGGTCAATGCTTCTTTTGAGCCCGGGATATTTTTTGAGCAAGAAATAGATGGGCTCTGTGAAAACACCTTTTACGAATTTAGCGCAGATCTGATCAATCTTATCGCAGCCGGCAATGCCAATCACATCGCTCCCAATGTGAGTTTTCTCCTAGATGATGTGGTGCAATATAGCAGCGGTAATATCCCGCAAAATGAAACTTGGATCGCCTACGGATTTACATTTACTACAGCTCCTGGCCAGACTTCTATCAAGCTCAGTTTGCAGAATAATGCTCCTGGAGGAATCGGCAACGATCTGGCTCTGGACAATATCTCCTTCAGAGCCTGCGGGCCATCAGGATTTATCAGCACGGAGCGTGAGCAGTTTTTCTGTGAGGACGACAACACACCTGCGACCATTATTGCAGATATAGATCTGAGCAATCGGATCATCCTATGGCAACGGAGCGATGACCGTGGGGCCACCTGGTCCACTGTCACATCTGACCAAGTGACGGAGATCGTACACGATGACTTCACTCCTGGCAGCTACTACTATAGATACGTCTCCGCTAGCAGCGCCATAAATCTCGAAAATAGCAAGTGCCGCACTGTCAGCGAGATCATACGCATCACCGTGCTTCCGCGTGAGGTGATGGTGCTGGATACCATATGTACGGGAGGACGATATGCCTTTGACGGAGACTCCATCGGCCAAGCAGGCATCTATATAGGCGAATTTGTCTCTAGACGAGGCTGCGATAGCATCGTCACGCTAGACCTCGCCGTTCTGCCCAATGATCTCAGCGGTACCGTGTCTGTAGAGTCGCCGCTATGTCCTGGCGATCGCAATGGTCGCATCACTATTACTGAGATCACGGGCGCCGTGGGTGCCGTGCAGCAAAGCTTATCGGGCATTCCATTTTCCAGTAACAGCCTAGGCGATCTAGATACAGGTACGTATGAGCTACTCCTCGTAGATGCCATAGGATGTCAGAGCACTCAGCTCATCAGCGTGACTCCTGCTAGCGCCATCCGATTGGAAGCAGGACCTACGCTCGATCTTGGTCTGGGAGAGACCATCACAGATTATCTCGCAGAGATCGGTGGCGATATCACCACGATTGACTGGATGCCTCCTGGAGGCCTCAGCTGCACCGACTGCCCAGATCCTCTCATCACGGCGATAGGCGATATCGACTATATCATCACAATCACAGATGCTAATGGCTGCAGCCTCAGCGACACCCTCGAGGTACGATCAGATATAGACGACATTCCAGTCTTCATCCCCAATGCCTTCAGCCCCAATGGCGATGGCATCAATGACCTTCATCGCATCTATGTCACTAGCCCCGCTATAGAGTCCATCAGCAGCTATCAGATCTACGACCGCTGGGGCAATCTGGTCTACCAGGCCAGCAACTACGACCCCGCTGACCCATCCATAGGCTGGGACGGCACCTCTAAGTCTCAGCTCTGCCCTATTGCCGTTTACTCCGTTGTAGCTCAATTACGTCTGCTGACGGGAGATGTGGTGACGGTGAGTGGGGATGTGACGCTGGTGAGGTGATGGGGGG
>JAHDBH010000144.1 GCA_020630495.1 Saprospiraceae bacterium | reverse complement strand
TAGCCTCCATGTCATAGTAGACTGGTGGCTTCTGTACGATAGCGACTTTGGTCATTTCTTCATATAATCATGGACTCCTGCTAGATCTAGCAAGAATGCATATTCCATAGCAGTCTCGCGATAGCGAGCAAATCGGCCAGATGCTCCTCCGTGTCCGGTCTCCATATTGGTCCTCAGCACAAGCGGATTAGCATCAGTCTTCATATCTCTCAGCTTGGCGACCCACTTGGCTGGTTCCCAGTACTGGACTTGACTGTCATGCAGGCCAGTGGTGACCATGAGAGGAGGATAGTCTTTCGCTTCTATCTGATCATAGGGTGAGTAGGACTTGATGTATTCGTAGTACTCTTTATCATTGGGATTTCCCCACTCATCGTACTCTCCTGTGGTCAGCGGTATAGACTCATCTAGCATGGTGGTGACCACATCTACAAAGGGAACCGCTGCGATGGCACCAGCCCACATGTCAGGTTCCATATTGATTACTGCACCCATGAGTAGACCACCTGCGCTGCCACCCATGGCATAGAGGTGATCCTCATGACTGTATCCGTTTTCTACAAGGTACTTGCCACAATCTATGAAGTCGTAGAAGGTGTTTTTCTTTTTGAGTAGTTTGCCATCTTCGTACCACTGTCGACCCATTTCTTCGCCACCTCTGATATGGGCAATTGCGTAGACAAATCCTCGATCCAGGAGGGAGAGTCTTACTGAACTGAAGTATGGATCCATGCTCGCACCATAGCTGCCATATCCGTAGATGAGGCAAGGTGAAGAGCCGTCTGTGGGTGTATCCTTGTGATAGACGATAGATATCGGTACTTCGACACCATCGCGTACTTTGGCAAATACGCGCTCAGATCTATACATAGCGGGATCAAAGTCACCCACGACCTCCTGCTGCTTGAGCAATTCGCGATCTCCAGTCTTCATATTGTAGTCGTAGGTGCTATTGGGAGTAGTGAGGCTGGTGTAATTGAGCCTGAGCATCTCTGTATCATATTCTGGATTGGCAGCGGTACGCGCGAGGAATGCCTCATCAGGAAACTCGATATAGGAGTCTTTTCCACCATCGCTCATGATGCGCAGCTGGGTGATGCCACGGATGCGCTCAGAGAGCACAAGATAATCCTTAAATAGATCCACTCCCTCAAAGAGGACGTCATCGCGATGAGCGATGACCTCTTCCCAATCATCCTTGGATGTAGCTCCTTCTGGACAGCTCATGAGTCGGAAGTTCTTGGCCTCAAGATTAGTGCGGATGTACCACTTATCTCCTGCATGGCTGATGTCATACTCCAGATCGCGCTCGCGTGGGTGAAACACTTGAAACTCGCCCATAGGCTGATCAGCGGGTAGCGTGCGCATCTCACTGCTGAGAGTAGAGTATGAGCCTATGACGAGATGCTCATCCGACTTGGTCTTCCACACGTAGCAGCTGAACGTCTCATCGGCCTCATGATAGATCTCCACATCATCTGCAGCACTTGTACCTAGTACATGGCGAAATATCTTGTAGGCACGAAGTGTCTCGTCTTTCTGCGCATAGAAAAGTGTCTTATTGTCAGCTGCCCACACGGCGAATCCAGTGGTGTTGGGTACTTGGTCTTCTAGGTACTCACCGGTCTCAAGATTTTTAAATCGTAGCGTGTAGATCCTGCGACTGAGTGTGTCTTCGCCAAAGGCCACAAGCTTATTGTCAGGACTGATGGTACGGCTACCTAGACCGTAGTATGAGTAGGGCTCAGCAAGGACGTTGACATCCAGCATGATCTCTTCATCAGCTGTGAGCTTACCAAGCTTACGGCTATGAATGGGATATTCCTTTCCTTCCTCATACCGGGTGAGGTAGTAGTAGCCATTCCGCTTGTAGGGGACACTCATATCTGTCTGTGCTATTCGTCCTACGATCTCCTCGTAGATAGCATCTTGATAGTTCTCCGTGTCTTTGAGCAGCTCTGAGGTGTAGTCATTTTCGGCGTTGAGGTAGTCGATGACGTTTTGGTCTTCGCGCTGATTGAGCCAATAGTAGGGATCTATGCGGGTATCGCCATGAATGCTTAGTTCTTTGTCAATCTTGGGTGCTACAGGTGCTTCTGTGTTGACGGTTCTTTCTCGTATGGTAGAGCTCTGATCCATTGAAGATTCTTGTGTTTCGTTTTTGCAGGACACTGCTAGGAGTGCGAGCAAGCAAATGATTAGTTTTGTTTTCATAGGTGTGGAGTAAGTAGGCGATATTTTATGTTTGCATCGATCTATCTATGCCTTCGGATGGTCTGTACGGTGCACTGCCTGAGAGTGGTGTAGTGACTGATAAGTAAGAGATGATATGCAAGTGATCCCAAATGTATGAGCAGACCGCATAAGATTGGTATTTCTTTTGGAGATATATGGTCGCTTTCTTTCCCGATCATGCTTGGCAGTGCCACGCAAAACATCATCGTCCTTAGCGATAGCCTCTTTCTATATGGTAGGAGTGAGCAGGAATTTGCCGCTGTGGGCTTTGTCAGTGTGTTCTATCTTTTCATCACGGCCATAGGCTTTGGGTTTTCTAAGGGTGGGCAGCTGCTCATCTCTAGACGCTGGGCGGAGGGCGCTAAGCGATATGTCGGCAGCACATTTCGCACCATGCTCTTCTGTGAGTGGGGGATAGCTCTATCGCTATTCCTGATGATGCACTTCCTATGTCCTGTGTTTTTCCACTATATACTAGATACGTCTGGTCTTCCTGAGCTGAGTCTAGAGTATATCAGGCCGAGAAGCTGGGGTATATTTTTCAGTTTTACGGGGATTTCATGGATTGCCTATTACAGTGGTATAGGCCGCACGCGTATCATCGCTATTTCAACCATTGTTTTGGCTGTAGTTAATCTTCTGCTCAACTATGGATTGATATACGGTCGGCTAGGCTTGCCTGAGATGGGTATAGCCGGTGCGGGCCTGGCGAGTACTATCGCGGAGGCTGTGGCATTTATCATTTTCCTTCTCTATTTTCTTAAAGATCCAGCTACCCGAGAATATCAGATCATCAGAGCAGTGAGGCCGGATATTAAAGAGGTAAAAAATCTACTTTATATCTCATTTCCTTTTGTGATCCAATTTGTCAGTTCTATCGGCAGCTGGCTCTTCTTTTTTGGAATGATTGAGAATATGGGTGCGCGCGCTCTCGCGATATCTAATCTGATCAGGATCGTCTACATATTGCTCTCTATACCGAGTTGGGGATTTGCTACGGGAGTACAGACGCTCGTAGGCAAGTGCATAGGAGCGGGATATCTCAGGCGTGTCTATATAGTGACTAATAAGACTGTAATCATCAATTGGATAATCACGCTTGTCCTGTCTCTGCCAATCTTGCTCATGCCGTGGACGCAGATCTTGCTGGATCGTGGGTATAATGTGGCTATACTTCTCGAGGCGCAGCCGCTATTTTTGGTAGTGCTGGGCATCGTCATAGTATTTAGTGCGGGTAGCATTTATCAAAGTGCCTATATGGCCGCTGGAGAGGTGTGGACAGGTCTCAGACTGCAGCTTATCGTAGTGGTGCTATATTTACTTGCCGCATACTTGTATATCAATGTGTATCAACTAAGTCTAGCGGCGGTCTGGAGTTTGGAGATATATTATTGGCTATTGCTCGGGGTGTTTTCGATCTTGTTGCTTTATAGAGGTCGATGGAAAAAATTGAAGTTGTAGAATACTTTAATTCCCTATTTTATCACTGATTTGCTGTACGAATTCTTCTGATCTCAATATCTGTAGTTCAAATTCATTCATGCTGATTGGAAGAAGCTGCATGCTAAGGGGAGCAATGTCCTCCATAAAATAGGCGAGCTCCGTGGTATTTCCTTCTTTGTCCGTTGCGTAGAGGGATTTGGTGAGCACAAACTCTGTGGACCCGCCTTTGCCGCCCGAGTGCTTTAGCCAGCTTTGATTGACAGGATTGGCCATTACGGATTCCATGATTTCGCGTAGATAGGTTTGGGCCTTTACAGGCAAATGCGTGCTAGAGTTGAGCAGGGCCATAATATCTGTATATTCAGATACAGTAGATGCGGGCAATCTGTCAGACCATACCCTACGGGCTTCAAGAGGAAGATTGCCGAGGTCTTTTCTGTAGCTCGTATCGGCACGTAGTTTTTGGTGAATTGACGTAGTGGCTGCTACGTATTCCTCAGCAGATAGTGAGCGTAACTGATCCGCTAGATCAGCATCGCTCGCGTCGGGAAATAATTCTTTGCTCACATAGAGAGCAGAAACAATGTAGTAAATCGGCGTATGATCTTTCACTTCTAGGCTATCCAGGCGCTGATTAATACGATCTAGACCTAGGAGTTCACAGAGGTATTCGGTATTGGCATTGCTACTATATCGGATCATTCCCAGGGCGACTTGCCGCAGGGCAATGCTGTCTTGAGTGATTTTATCCTTGACGCTGCGTAGCCAAGCCGGATGCGCGCCACCATCTGTACGAGGTGCGTAGTAGTGTTCTAGGTCGAGCAATGCGACCTGCTGATCGGGATCTACATCGCCAGCCGCGGCCTGCATGGCGTATTCTATGGCGATGATAATCTTCACTGTGCTTGCGAGTGACATCATTTTGTCAGGATTGTGAGACGCGATGATCTCGCCATTCCTTATGAGTTGGATAGCTGATGTCTCTGGATGGTCGGATATATAATTCAGAATGCGATCTGCGCTAGGTGAGACCTTGGAGTAAGCATAAGCCGCTGCGGCTATCAATAGGACTGTGAGAATCGCTACGATGATGAGTACTTTTTTGATCATGGCT
>JAHDBH010000143.1 GCA_020630495.1 Saprospiraceae bacterium | reverse complement strand
CCGTCTATGATACGGTGATCGTAGCTGAGCGCGAGATACATCATAGGACGTATCACCACCTCGCCATCTACTGCCACGGGTCGCTGTATGATATTGTGCATTCCCAGGATCGCCGATTGGGGCTCATTGAGGATGGGCGTACTTAGCATACTGCCAAATATCCCACCATTGGTAATCGTGAAGGTGCCGCCTGTCATCTCTTCCAGGCTCAGATTACCATTGCGCGCTTTCTCGGCGAGTTCTTTGATCTCGAGTTCGATCTCGTGGTAGCCCTTGCTCTCCACATTGCGCAGAGGAGGTACTACCAGGCCGTTGGGTGTACTGATAGCGATGCTGATATCTACGTAGTCGTGATAGACCACATTAGTACCATCGATGAAGGCATTGACATCAGGCATCTCCATGAGAGCTGCTGCGCAGGCCTTGGCAAAGAGCGACATGAAGCCGAGCTTGATACCATATTTCTTCACGAATGCCTCCTGATGCTCTTTGCGCAGAGCCATCACGGCGCTCAGATCCACTTCGTTAAATGTGGTGAGCATGGCCGTATTATTCTTAGCTGATACGAGACGCTTAGCTATGGTGCGACGCATACGACTCATCTTCTCTACCCGCTCCGTGCGCTGCGATGGATCGATCTGCCTCTTGGGCGTAGATGGTGCGGCGGGAGCTGCTGGTGTGGATGGCTGATGATCCGTGGGTACCTTGTGCGTCGCCTGGCTGGTAGCGAGCTGTACATCTGACTGTGTGATACGACCGCCTCTGCCCGTACCCTGTACTTGATCGGCGCTTATACCTTTCTCGCGCATGTCCTTAGCGGCGGCGGGAGAGGGATGCCCTGCAGCATGATCCGAGCCACTTGTAGGCTGTGGAGACTTCTCTGGTGCTGCTTTCTCGGTGCTAGGCTTGTCAGCCAAAGGCGTGTCAGTAGACGCTCCCGCAGATACGCTGGTGTCAATCTTAGCTACGAGAGCACCTATCTCTAGATCATCGCCCTCGGAGGCAACATAGATGATCTTGCCTTCCGCCTCAGCGGGAAACTCCAGGGTCGCCTTGTCTGATTCGAACTCACAGATAGGGTCATCCAGCTTTACCGTGTCACCATCAGCGACGAGCCATGCGCTCAGCGTGACTTCTGTGATGGATTCTCCTATGGTGGGGACGCGCATTTCTACGATACTCATATCTCACATATATTATGGATGGTAAAAGTAGGCGACTGCGAGCAGACTCAGGAAGGTGATCTGTGTGCAAAGGAGAAGGTGGGTTCCCAATGAGAATCACGTATGCTGCATAGCTCTTTAAGCTCCATAGAGTCATATGAGTAGATCGTCAGCCATCCTTTTAGGTAAAAGGGAATGCGGCATTCAGGGTTTGGAGCTACTTGTGCTAGGTCATAAGCTTTTGATCTCTCAGCTTAACGCCTTAACTCTTTGTCAACCTTTAGGTTAACTTTTATGTTAACTTTGCTTTATGAAAGAGATGCGCCACATCGTATTTCACGGCAACCATTTTATTGAATTTTACGTAGCTCTGCCTCAAGCAGCTCAAGAGAAATACGACTACACCCTTGTAGTGGTCCGTCAAGCTGAGAGAATTCCGAAAAAGTTTTTCAAGAAGGTAGCTGGAACCAAAAAATTGTATGAAATCAGGGTAGAAGCCGATTCCAACATCTACCGTAAATTCTGTTGCTTAGATGGCCATAAGGTAGTAGTCCTATTTAACTCCTTTCATAAAAAATCTCAAAAAACTCCTTCTAGACATATTTCCAAAGCACTCAAGTTACTAAAAGAATACTATGCCAAATAATACATTGAAGACTGTCTCGACTTTTGAAGAACTCCTAGATGCTAAGTATGGTAAGTCTGGAACCGCTAGACGCAATGAATTTGAAGAAAGCTCTCAAAGATTCTTCATCAGCGAGATGCTCAAAGATGCTCGCAAAAGAGCTGATATGACACAGGCACAGCTCGCAGAGAAGATAGGAACTAAGAAAAGTTACATATCGCGAATCGAAAACGGTAAAGGCAATATCACTATAGAGACCCTGATCAAACTCTTTGAGACAGGCCTCAATCGCAAAGTGAGCATTACCATTAGTTGAGCCGATATCATATGATTTTGATTTGTTGGGTTCCTCTCATGAGACAAGCTCGAGATGCCGGTACATCATGGGGAGTCGAGCACACGTATAACTAAGATGATTCGATTTTCACTTGACTACACATAGCAAGTTCAAACTCACACGGGTGCGATACACCCGCTTTTAGACGAAAGTCGCCTGCCTATCGGTAAACGTGTGTTAAGCAATGTAGCGGATAGCGGGTAGGATCGTCACCTTTGTAGTATGCGTTCTCTTCTATGGTTTGTGGTACTGTGCTGGTCTAGCACGCTTTTGGCGGAAACGCCTGAGAAACCTGTAAGCATAGCTAAGAAAGTCGTGGCCACCATAGAGATAGACGGCAAAGATCTCGAGAGCGTATGGGGAGAGACCGCTCCGCTCCATCAGTTTACCGAGAGTCAGCCCAAGCCAGGTACGCCATCGAGCCGGAGGACGGAAGTGAGACTGCTGTATACAGATGATGGGATCTACGCTTTCGCTAAAATGCACGAGTCGGCCGATAGCGTCATCAATAGGATGACTCCACGAGATAATATCAGAAATACCGACTGGATAGGTCTCATACTGGATCCGTATAAGTCTGGAATCAATGGTGTAGGATTTGTAGTGACGGCCGCTGGAGTGCAGCTCGATACGCAGTACGGGAGCAATGGCGAGGATACTGGCTGGAATGCTGTGTGGCAGAGCAAAGCACTGCTCACTGACTACGGCTGGTGCGTGGAGATGTTTATCCCTTTTCAGGCGGTGCGCTTCAGCGAAGAGGACGTACAGAACTGGGGACTCAATATCGGTCGATACACCGAGAGCATACGAGAAAATAGCTGGTGGTCGCCCATAGATCCCAATATAGACGGCTTCCTCAATCAAGCTGGAGAGTGGCAAGGACTACAGGATATCAAGGCGCCACTGCGACTGACGCTATTTCCATTTATCGCTACGACGCTCAATGTCAGCGACCCTAGTGGTCCTGGAAATTCTCAGTCCGTCACGAGTATATCTGGTGGTGCGGATATCAAGTACGGTATCAATGAAGCATTTACGCTGGATATGACGCTGATTCCAGATTTTAGCCAAGCGCGATCGGATAATCAGGTGCTCAATCTGAGTCCATTTGAAGTGAGATTTGACGAGCAGCGCGCTTTTTTTCAAGAAGGTACGGAGCTCTTTCAGCGGGGTGAGATATTTTTCTCCCGGCGTATAGGAAATCAACTGATATTTCCTGGCGCAGCCTTTGAAAGTCTGGAGCCTGGCGAGGTGATCACTAATATTCCACAGACCAGCCGCCTGATCAATATCTCCAAGGTCACTGGCCGCACCAAAGGCGGCACGGGCCTCGGTCTCTTAAATGCTGTATCAGCTCCTACCTATGCCACGATAGAAAATAGTGAAGGTGAATCTAGAGAAGTACTTCTCAATCCTCTGACAAACTATAATGTCATAGTAGCTGACCAAAACTTAAAAAACAACAGCTACATCAGCCTCATCAATACGAACGTCATCCGTGCAGCAGGCGGCTACGAAGCTAATGTAACTGCGATAGAGGGAGAACTAAGAAATAAAGAAAACTCCTATGCTATAGAAGGTCTCGCTGCAGTGAGCCAGCAGTTCTTTGACGCAGGTACGCAGCGCGGGCACAAGATGGAAATCGGTGCTGGGAAGATCAGCGGTCGATTTACGGGGGGTATCAACTATGAGGAAATAGGCCGCGACTATAATCAAAATGATCTGGGCTTTCAGCGAGTGAATAATTACCGTAGCATAGGGATGGGCGTGTCCTACAGAAACTTTGAGCCCAAAAGCAGCAAGCTCAATAATTTTAGACACTCCATTGAGGTGGAATATGAGAGCCTACATGAGGGATGGACGTATACCGATCTGAGCATCTTCAATAATTCATTTCTTTTAACCAAGAATTTTTTTGCCGCTGGGCGCTACACATTTTTCAAGCCTACAGGAGAGCATGATTATTTTGAGCCTCGCACCTTTGACTTTACACAATATCTCGATAATCCTGGATTTATCTTTAATGGTGGATTTATCTCCACTAATTATAGCAAGCGATTTGCACTAGATCTAGAAGGTGGACATTATACCTCGTTCCAGAAGGATCGCTGGGGCTGGGAATTCTCCATACGTCCGCGCATAAGAGTGCTGGATAATTTGCTATTGCAGTGGAATATAAACTACAATGTCAATCACGATGATGTGGGCTTCATAAATATCAGCCCATCAGGGCGATTCTATGATCAGATAGATCCAGACGGTATATACATGAGCCTCCGCGATCGCGAGCAAGTGGCTAATACACTGACGATAGACTATAGCATCTCGCCTAATCTCAACATCAATTTCAGGATGCGACACTTCTGGTCCTCAGTGGACATTCAGGATGTATTTCAATTGGGCGAGAAAGGCAGTCTAGTGGACATACCCTACGACGGTACTGACATCAATGGCGATCCTATCCTAGACATCAATTTCAATGCTGTGAATATCGACATGGTAGCCACCTGGAGATTTGCTCCAGGCAGCGATCTGATCGTAGTGTGGAAAGACGCAGTTGCTTCTGGTGCACAGATGCTGCGCCCCAGCTACACCAAAAATTTTAAAGATGTATGGTCTGAGGACCATTTTCATTCTTTTACGGTGAAGGCGGTCTATTTTCTAGATTACTATACGGTGACCCGGGGTCT
>JAHDBH010000142.1 GCA_020630495.1 Saprospiraceae bacterium | reverse complement strand
GCACCGCTTGCCAATGTTCCTTCAGACTACACCCCATATGCCTGGCCAAAGCATTACAAGCGTAAGAAAGATCAGGCCGCGTAACTACTGCTATGTATTGGATGCCCCCTACAGCACTCATGAATCTGGCGTGCTCTGCCTTAGAGGCCACAAGATCAGGATGATCCTTTGCACTCCTCAACTGCTGCCGTGGCACCAGTGGAGTGGGACTAGGTCTGCAATCGCTCATACTGAACTTCTCTAGCAGATTCACTACCTTCTGTTTCTGAGACAGGACAATCTTCTTCGCCTTTCTGTCCCTGACAATCTCTGCGCCTAAGGCCCATGTCAGGTCACCAAGATCACGTCCTTCGAAAGCAACGAGAATCTGATCAATCAACTCCTGCAGACCCGTAGGTGTGCTGAAGATGAACAGATCATCAACCCACAGAAAGATAAAACATCTACCAGTCTTCCTGACATAAAGTGCAGGATCAGCATGCGACCTAACAAAACCCATTGTCGCTAACAGACGTGCAAGTTCCTTGTGCCATTCACGTGCAGCTTGCTTCAAACCGTACAGAGTCTTAAGCAACTTCCAGACTTTACTAGTCCCATCATTCAGAATCTCAGGCTGCTCAACATAAACAGTCTCGCTCATCTTACCATTCAGGAAAGCACACTGGATGTCTACATGCTTAATCTCAAGGTCCTCTTGGGCAGCAATTGCCAGCAAGAAACGCAATGTGGCATAGCTCCCTACTGGAGCCCACGTCTCAAAGAAATCTACTCCTTCCTCCTGAGTGAACCCCCTAGCAACATACCGCGCCTTGTAACGCTGGATCTCCCCCGTAGGGCCTCTCTTCACCTTAAGCACCCACTTCCCGGAGATAGCTTTGGCACCCCTAGGCAGCTCTACAAGCTCATAGGTACCGTGCTCGCGTAAAGCATCAGCTTCCTCTACCAATGCAATCATCCACTTCTCGCTCTTATCACTAGCTAGAGCCTCCTTAAGGGATGGCATATCAGGATCAAAGGGCTTCCGCTTCCTGATGGCTGCAACTCGACGGGATGGACGTCGCCCAGCTGACTTACCACCACCAGGTTGACCGTCCTGGCCTACCACTGCAACAGACAACACACCTTCAGCCGTGGCCTCAGTGTCTGTGCTGGCATGTTTTGATGCTACTGTCTGCTCACTCACTGTACTGTGCTGGTCAACAACGACATCAGCACTCACCTCAATGACAGCAACATTTGAACGATCAATCAAACGCCTGCGTACAAGCGGGTTATACCCTACTGGCAATCTGGACTGCACTTCCTGCTCGTGAGCAACAGTGTCAGGCACATCAACTATTTCCTTTGCAGGATGCAAGCCAGATGCAGTTTGTGAGTTTTGAGGCGAACTCACCCGTTCCCGTTCTCGGATGAATCCTCCCCGGAGCCCAGCGTCTCCACGCTGCATGTTGACCTCCTCCCGCTCCCCCGGATGAAGCGGTGGAGCATTCATGAGCTCCTCCCCTGGGCGCAGTCCGGCCGTGGCCATCGACTGTTGAGCCGCAAAAGAGGGTTCCCCAACTTCTCCCCTGGACCCTCGCTGCGGGTCAGCTCCCCCCGCTGCGGCAGATCGAGGCTGAAGATGCTGCTGCTCATCAACGTCCATGCTCACAGACTCCGTGGTGCCATCACCAGTCGTAGGTGTCGCGCCAGGGGACTTCCAGCGACGAACCTCGGCTGTGTCTAAAGGCAGGTCTACACCTATACCGCCCAACTGGCGATAATTGTCAACATTATCAAAGTTGTCACACCGCTTGGCATTCTCTCCTACGCCGACTGGCAAAGGGTGATTGTGCTTTCCGAGCTCGTAGCTCCGGATTGCATGATGAAGGTCATCGACCTGCTCAGGAGTGGACTGTCTACCTCGGCCTTGCAGTTCACCGGATTCTGGTGCCTGATGCACACGAACATCAAACGCTGGACCTAACTCTGCAGCTACATTGTCAGAGTAGTTGAAGTTGCCTAGGCGCTTGCCTAAGGCATCGCGTTCATGAGTGAAGTCAGCGGCACCATGTACACACATGAAATCCTTGCGTGCCTGAACAGCATCTAGTTCAGCACGATCTGGCACTCTAGCCTCATCCGAGCCTACCATGTCTGGGAAATTCCTAATGACTAGTTCTTCATCATCAAGCGGTACGCGTTCAATGTGTCCCCGTGAGTTCACATCAAACAGGAGCATGTGCTGGCGCAGCATGTCCACACTAAATGCCGACTGGCGCACTTCTGTGACCCTACCTCCTACTGGTAAGTGTTCGTAAACACGATTCATGTGAGGCCCCATACCAGCTCCTACCCAATTGGCTGGCGCTCCCCTAGGCTCCAGTCTACGCATGTGCTGAGAGCGAGGAAATACGTACAGGGGCGTGCCCCATGGACGCATCTGCGAAAGCAAAGCCTTGAAGCGTTCGTCAGAAGTGTCATGATAGAATATCCTATAAGGAATCACTTCCTTCAGATCATTGCGCACTAACATGTTCACTTTCCTATCGTTCAACTCTTTCTTAACATGCTTCACCTGGTCTTCATGAGACATTCGGCGCCTGGGGGGTGCCTGTGGATCCTTCCTAATCTCGTCTCGCGCATCCAGACTATCAAAGACCTTTTTGAAGGTGGCTAGCGACTCATCAAGATGATCAGCAACATACTTGTCAACAAACTTCCTGTGCATGGTGTTATTCGGCACCAGATTGTACGCATGAGCTACGTGCATGGCAGCTTCAGGCCATAACCTATGAGGTAAGCCCGTGGGCAAAAGAGCAGCGCGTAGATGCTCTGAAATGACTCCTATCATACGCTCGGCTATACCGTTGCCCTGATGCTCTTGTGTATCGCACGGCTCATGTACAATACCATTCTTTGCGTAATAATCCTTAAGCTCGTTCTGCTCGAACTCACCACCCTTATCACACCGAATACCGTGCACTTGCACTTTCGCGACATCCGCATACTCGCCCTTGTTGTTCTTTAACGACAGAGTGTAGGGCAAGCAGTGGCACTTAATGTGCTCTATGATCTCTATCAGAACACCAGCTACCTTGTCCTTTGTGACAATTGGAATACAGAAACAGAAACGTGAGAACTCGTCAACCACGATCAGCAGATACTTCGCCTTTCCTACACCTACTGGGAAAATAGGACCCATCAAGTCTGCGTGCAGCCAGGCCCCCGGGTACTGGAACTGAGGCTCATCGTGAGTCACCTTCAGATTGTGGTTGCTACGGGACCCGGTCTGCAGCAAAGCTACTTTGCATCCATGGCAATTGTCAAGATCATCTTTGATACGCGACTTATCAATGCGCAAATGCTTGTATGACGGAGCGTCACACATGAGCTCAAGCTGATTCCTACCAACGCAGAATGTCAGATGGCTCAGAAATGTGCAATTGAGTTTGTGGCGCGGGGGCAGACTACTCAAGCTAGACAGAGCAGAGACTCTGCTAGTGAGATCCTCGTCATTCTCAAGCTTTGCAACGGCATTAGCCTGAGTCCACGTTTCTGGGTTGCTGACGCACTTGCCCCGTAGGACTGGTTTGCCAGGATCAGTTGTGATGGAGAGGATGGGATTCCCACTCGCATCGACAGACTGATGCACTCTACCCTCGCAGTGCCCAATGACCTGATCATGAAAGCCAGGAAGAACAACAACATCACCCTTTGTACCACCACGCGTGTGCAGGAAAATGTCCTGTTTGCCTACTTGCTTAGTCGACAGAATGTTGAACGGGGCACTTGGAACGAAATAGCAGTTCGGAATCTCTAATGCTAAATCTTTTGCATTGCCCTGAATGTCGACATACTTGCCCACGCGAAATGCAATGGTACCCATCCCCAGCACTGGCAACTTCTCTGGACCAATGGGCTGAATATACTCGATATCAGACTCGCCCATGGTAATGAACAGACCAGCATACGGGATAACATTCACCTCAGCACCGCTATCCATCAGGAAGTTAAACTTCTCTGCCAGCCACGCTATCACCTCAAATGACAACTCATGGGGCTCAAGTGTAACGGCAACAGATGGACTCTTACCGCCTTTGCCACGCTTGCGTCCGAGATTCTTCCCGAATTGATCCTGAAGAAACTTCCTGACCACGTCCGGGAGGTCTGGGCAGTCTTTCTGAAGATGCCCCTTCTTGCCGCAGTTGTAGCAAGGGCGTGTCTCCTTCTTGGCGACATCAGCAGCGGCGATCTTCGGTGGCTGTTGCTGGGGTGGAGGGGGTTGTCTAGGGTTCCTATGACCTCCTGGTCCTGGAGCCGTGGCCCCAGTCCCACAGGCATCTAATGCTTGCGCATGATTCGTAATCTCGTCTATGAGGGTCAGGTAATCTTTATCGCCCTGCCCGACGCGCAAAGAAATGTAGTCCTTACCTAGAGGCTCAAACAGCTTGTTGGCCACGAAATGGTGAGGAGGTGGAGAACCTAGAGCACTCAACTGATTGACGATAGTCAGGATGTAAGAGCAGTACTCCTGGACTTGCTTGGGCCTAGGGCCTCTGAGTGAAGCACGACTAAGCTGGTCCCAGAGAGATCTGATCTCTGCTGGCTTGCTAGGCATGTACTTTGCCTTCAAGCTTGCCCAAACATCACTAAGACTGTTGCAGCCACGGACATAGTCTAAGTCATAGGGAGGCAGAGCCAAAGAAACTATGGCCATTGCCTTATCATGGACTGAACTCTCTTGTCCTACTGGCAACTGTTGAAGCAAATGCTGCAGGCCGTGACCTGACAGCCAAAGCTCAACTCGTCTCTCAAAGGTTGGAAACTTCTCACCTTTGGCATAGTCCCAATGAGGAAACTTGCCCTTGTCAATCGCTGGCTCTCGCACACTAACATT
>JAHDBH010000141.1 GCA_020630495.1 Saprospiraceae bacterium | reverse complement strand
CAGTGCGCTCTAGCGCACTGTACCGAGCCCCAGCGGGGCGACACCTTTGTAGCGCGCAAGCGCGAAAATCACAGAGGCACGCCGCCTGTCTACTGCGTAAATTGGCGGAATACATATAGACTTGCATATGACAGGAGGAACTTTTATCTTTGCGACCCGAATTTTTCGGAAGACGTTCTTTTATGGGAGTTTCGACTCCTCTGTATGCGGGTGTGATGAAATTGGTAGACATGCTAGATTTAGGATCTAGTGCTTCACGGCGTGGGGGTTCGAGTCCCTCCACCCGCACGATCAAAGGGCGAGTCAGCTTGATGGCTGCATCGACCTAAGCTGGAAAGCAGAAGGATGTCAGAGACGGTAACACATTTGCCTGACAAGGCCCTGAGCTCCATAGATCTGCCGTCTACAGAATCATATCCACCAAGATTACCACTCACGGATGGCAAGAGACATAGAGAGGGTTATCGTACAGCCGCATTTGCTCGAAAGAGCCCAGATCGTAGCCCTCCAGTAAAGAACCACTCCACTTATATAGATCATCCACCATACATGCGACTCTCGCAGTCCGCAAGCATATGAGCATATGAATGTAGAAACACTCCAAAGTACGCCGCAGCTGATGAGCATCCGAGTCGCGATTGACTCATCGGACTATCAAGCCGACTTCAAAAAGCAGCTCAAAGAATATCGCGAACAGGCTAATCTCAAGGGATTCAGAAGGGGCAAGGCGCCGCAGAGCATCATCCGCAAGATGTATGGTAAGCAGATCATCCAGGATGTAGTCCTCCAAAAACTCAATGAGAGCCTCTACAAGCACCTCGAAGACGAAAAGATCGACTACCTAGGTAATCCTATCGTGGTAGAAGACCAGGCTCCCCTAGAGATCTCCATGGAGCAGTCTGAGTATAGCCTTGATTTTCAGCTAGCGATCAAGCCCCCTGTGGATACAGATGCACTGGCAAAGGCAGTCACGCTCACTAAGCACGAGGCAACCATCAGCGATGAGGATATCACAGAAGCGCTGGCTCAAGCTCAGAAGCAACTCGGCGAAAAAGAAGACGTCACAGACGCCATACAAGATGAGGATCTCCTGCACATACAGGCCGTAGAGCTGGATGGTGACAAAATCAAAGAAGGTGGATGGTCGACGAAGTTTCTACTCCTCACCAGCCAGATCCAGGACGAGAGTATCAAGAAGAAAGCTCTCGGTAGCAAGGTGGGTGACACGCTCGATATGGATATCTACAAGGTAGAAAACAGCGATCCTAAGTGGGTGCGAAAGCACTTGCTCAATATACCTGAAGACAGCGACCAGGAGACGGGCGCCATGTATCGCGGCACCATAGAGCAAGTGGAGCGTCTGATGCCAGCAAGCCTGGATCAGGACTTCTATGACAAGTACTTCGGTAAGGATGTAGTGAGCAATGAGAAGGAAGCTCGCGACAAAATCCGCGTACAGATGCAGCAGTACACAGAGGATGTCGCCAAGAGTCTGATGACCTACCAGCTCCGCACGGGTCTGCTAGAGGCGAGTGGTATGGAGCTACCCGAGGATCATATGCGCCTGTGGCTAGCTCAGCAGAGTGAGACCGCCGAGCCTGTCACGGATGAGCAGTGGAAAAGCTTTGAGCAGGGTATGAAGTGGACCATCATCCGCAATGCCTATGCAGAAAAATACGAGGTGAGCGTGGATGAGGGCGATGTATTTGACTCGGTGAAGCAGGGCATACGCCAATACTTCTCCCAGTATATGCAGTACGTAGAGGATGATCGGCTCACTGAGATGGCGGACAACATGATGGAGAACCGCGAGACTTACAATCGTGAGTACGACAAGGTGCTCAATGAAAAACTGATCGCCATCCTGATAGAGAAGCTACCTCAAGAGACTAAGGCTGTCACCAAAGAGGAACTGGATAGCGCTTACGCGCAAATGCGAGAGGAGATAGGATCTTAATCCAGCTGTAAAAGTCGAGAATCAGGGAGCTTTTGCTCGGTCTGAACTCGCATAATCTTAGACGGCGGTGATGGACAGACGCTATGCGCTGCCATCATAGGTCATAGGTCAATGTATATGTCGCGATACTTCACGAGATAAAATCTTACAAGACGAATCACCAAGAAATCATAGACCCTACAAGCCAGTACGATGAACTTATCATGCTTGGATAGCATCTTTACAAGGTAGGATCACTAAAATCATAAAGAGAAATGGATTACGCAAAGGAATTTTATAAGTACGCCACTAAGCACCAGGGGATCTCTAGTGCTCATCTAGACAAGTACATGGCCACCAGTGTGCCCAATATCAATGGTTTCACACCTCAGGTCATCGAGGAGCGGCAGATGAACGTGGTGGGTATGGATGTATTCTCCCGATTG
Source organism: Saprospiraceae bacterium (assembly GCA_020630495.1). Classification (GTDB taxonomy): domain Bacteria; phylum Bacteroidota; class Bacteroidia; order Chitinophagales; family Saprospiraceae; genus JAHDBH01. The sequence continues at coordinate 2,540 of JAHDBH010000141.1, read as the reverse complement.
ATGATGGATCGCATCATCTTCATGGGTGTACCAGTGAATGACTATGTTGCCAATGTCATACAGGCACAGCTGCTCTTCCTGGAGAGTACGGATGCTAAGCGTGACGTACAAATGTTTATCAATAGCCCTGGTGGATCTGTAATCGCTGGACTCGGCATCTATGATACCATGCAGTATGTAGCTCCAGACGTGAGCACTATCTGTACAGGACTAGCTGCGAGTATGGGTGCCGTGCTTCTCTGTGCTGGTACCAAGGGTAAGCGTACTTGCCTACCGCATAGTCGTGTGATGATCCATCAGCCGAGTGGTGGTATGCAGGGACAGTTTTCTGATATGGAAATCAGCTACAATCTTATACGCCAGCTCAAGAAAGAGCTCTATGAGATCCTCGCACGCCACACAGGACAGGATCATGATACCATAGAGAAAGATAGCGACCGCGACAACTGGATGACCGCCACAGAAGCTAAAGAATATGGCCTGGTGGATGAGGTACTCGAGCGCGCAAGTAACAAATCATAAGCATCATCCGTAAAGGATACAGTATATGGCATCTAAGGACAACCGTGAAGTGATCCACTGCAGCTTCTGTGGTAAGGACAAAAATGAAACGCTCATCCTCATCGCAGGACTCGAGGGTCACATCTGTGAAGTCTGCGTGGAGCAAGCCGAGCAGATCATCAATGACGAGCTCGACTCACAGATAGAAGCGGTAAAGCCAGGCGACTTTTCTTTGCCAGATGAACTGACACCACTGCATATCAAGGAATTTCTAGATACCTACATCATAGGGCAGGACGAGGCCAAGAAGTATCTGAGCGTCGCTGTGTACAATCACTACAAGCGCCTGCGCTATCAGAGTGATATCAGCGATGTGGAGATAGAGAAGAGTAACATCCTATTCGTAGGGCAGACGGGTACGGGAAAGACGCTGATGGCCAAGACCATTGCCAGATTTTTGCAGGTCCCATTTGCCATCGTAGATGCCACTGTATTTACAGAAGCGGGCTATGTGGGCGAAGATGTGGAGAGTATGCTCACGCGCCTCTTGCAGGCCTGCGACTACGACGTGTCAGCTGCCGAGCGCGGCATCGTCTACATAGATGAGATCGACAAGATCGCTCGCAAGTCTAATAATCCATCCATCACACGCGATGTGAGTGGCGAGGGCGTACAGCAAGCGATGCTCAAGATGCTCGAGGGAACCGAGGTCAATGTGCCGCCACAGGGCGGTCGCAAGCATCCCGAGCAGAAGCTCGTCAAGGTGAACACGCAAGATATCTTATTTATCTGTGGAGGAGCATTTGACGGTATACAGAAAGCTATCTCTCGACGTCTCAACACGTCAAGCATAGGATTTAAAGGGGCAGATGACCAAGTAGATATCGCAGACGAAGAGCTGCTCCGCTACATCATCCACAAGGATCTGAAGACCTATGGTATGATCCCTGAGATCCTGGGGCGTCTGCCTATCCTTACCTACTTTAATCCACTGGACAAGGCCACACTCGTGCGCATCTTACAAGAGCCAAAAAATGCACTCGTAAAGCAGTACACTAAGCTGCTGGAGATGGAAGGTGTAGAGCTAGAGATTCCCCAGGATACGATAGAGTTTATCGCAGGCAGAGCCATCGAGTACGGTCTGGGAGCGAGAGGACTGCGCTCGATCTTTGAAGCGATCATGACGGATCTGATGTATGAGCTACCTAGTCAGAAAGACGTGAAGAGCTTTGTCATCACACGCGACTATGCCGAGAAGAAACTGAGCAAAGACAAAGTCTCCAAGCTCAAAGCAGCCTAGTCTCTGCGGATGCAGCGCTATCTCGTAGAGATATCCTATCGCGGCACAGACTATGTGGGATGGCAATCACAGCCCAATGGCGTGGCCGTGCAGTCCGTCATAGAAGATTGCCTCACCAGATTACTCCACCACCCTACGCCCATCGTGGGATGCGGTCGCACGGATAGCGGCGTACACGCCAGTCAATATTTCTTTCACTTTGATGCGGTCGATGAGCTGACGGATAAGCAGTGGTATGCCCTGAGCAGGATGCTCCCCCGAGATATTGCCTATCACGGTCACCAGGCCGTCACCGAGGATATGCACGCGCGATTTAGCGCCGTGCGCCGCTCCTATGTCTATCGCTGTCATACGGAGAAGGAGCCATTTCTCCATGGATTGAGCACGAGGCTCTTTCGAGCAAATGCCTACGACCAGGACAAGATGCAACAGTGCGCTGCATTGCTTCTCGATTATGAGAGTTTTGAGACATTCTGCAAGACAGGCTCTGATGAAAATCACAAGCGCTGCACACTATATCGCTCTGAGTGGATCTATGAGCCACAAGTCTGGAGCTACCACATATCAGCCAATCGATTTCTCCGAGGCATGGTCCGCCTCATCGTAGGCGCCTGCTTACAGGTAGGTCTGGGTAAAGTCTCTCTTGACGAAGTACGCGAAGCGCTAGAGAATCGCGCTACGCTGCAGCGACCGCTGAGTGCCGCTGCGGAGGGACTTTATCTGTGTGGGGTGGAGTATG
>JAHDBH010000140.1 GCA_020630495.1 Saprospiraceae bacterium | reverse complement strand
TTGACCACCTCCCTACAGACTACCCCGATCCACTACAGAAAATGGCACCTCCTCACTGGCCCACTGCTGATGCAATAGCATGTGCGCTGCTCGCCTACCCATCTCGGAGTGATCCGTAGTCATCACAGATATTCCTCCCAGCACTACACGCTTGAGTGGACTGTCATTGTAGGCCAATATTCCTAGGTCAGTGCCAAGAGTCATCTCGGAGCACTGGATCTTGCCCGCAAGAGTTACGAGCTGCTCATCTTTCAGGACGATATGCAAATCGCCTTTACGCAGTGGGATCTGTGCAAAGTTCTTGAAGATGACTTCTGATTTCATATTGTGCTGAGAGGCGCACTCCTGCATCCCGCGTATGATATCTGTGGGATAGTTACTATCAAAGGGGAAGTGAAGCATGATTCGATCATAGCTCTCTAGGCGCGAGCTGATCCCTGTAAGAGCCTCGCATATATCATGGCGATAATTTTGCACTACAGATCCCTGATGCGAATTGAGTTCTCTGAAGTCTCGATTGAGGATGAGAACATTTTTATCTTTTAGCTCGCGCTTGATCAAGTCTGCAGCGCGGTGGGCTGCTGTGCCTTTGAAGGACGGAATGATGACTATGTCTGTAAATTGCTTAGCACGCTCGCTGATGATTCTCTCAAAGGTCTCGTACTTCTCATAGTATATCTGTAGATCCACCCACGCCGATGTGCCGATGGTGTGCAAGAAAGATTGATAGATCTGCTCCTTGTAGCTGCTGAGTTTATTAAATACAAGCAGCACACGCCTTTCCTTGACCACTGTATCCTGGGAGGCGTAGTAGCCTTTTCCGCGGACAGATCGTATCACGCCTCTCGTCTTGAGTAATTTATAGGCTTTCTCTGCCGTATCTCGCGAGATATTATAGACGAGACTGAGTTGATTGATGCTTGGCAACTGTTCCTCTTTGAGGATTTCTTTGCGCTCGATATTATGCACGATACAATTAGCAATCTGTCTGTACTTCGGTGTAGCTGAGCGCTCGTCTATGGTAATGGCAAATGGCATATGTGTGAATTGAAGTTGATGTAATTCAGAATCTTTATAGTGCTCCTTCTAGGTAATAGTTATCAGTATTGCACCACAGAGATGCGTAGAAAAGATATTTATTACGATTGGTAGTATATTCCTTCTCGAGCTGGAGTATAGGATCGCCCACATGTAGCAGTAGCATCTGCGCGGTATGCGCATCAGCCTTCATGGCGCGTATCTTTTGTTTTCCCCCAGTGACGTGTATGTCATAGTGCTTAGCCAGTGTCTTAAAGAGGGACTTATCCTCAAATTTTCGCTGAGTGAATCGTGGCAGATTGATATTGGGCAAGTAGGTTCTCTCGTAGAATACTGCCGTATCGTGTAGGCTTCTCACTCGAGAAAGTGATACACATCCCGCTTCTCGCAGATCGTCTTCTATATCAAAAGCCATATCCGATGGCCACTCACCTACCGTGGGACTCTCTATTACACGCGTGCTGAGAGTGCCTTTGGGAAAGCTGGACGTGGTGCTGCGGATATTGAGTATGCCTATACCTGTCTTGGGCTTTTGTACAATGCTACCTACACCTTTCTGCTTTATGATCAAGCCGTCCTTTACCAGTTCGCTGAGAGACTGCCTGATCGTAGGGCGAGTCAGCTCATAGCGCTCGCAGAGCACATTCTCACTGGGAAGCACGTCCCCAGGCTGATATACGCCGTCTTGTATCTTCTCTCTCAGTCGATTGTAGACGTGTCGATATCTAGGTATGGTCAGTGATGTCGTTTCCATTTCACTTGTATAGACAGGCAAGTTAGGAAAGAATCTTGATATAGTGCGGTGGTTGAACTATTATTTTTTGAATGAGGATAGAATCTAGATTATAACTTTCTATTAATCAGCTATTTGCGCGGACAGGATAGGGTAAATGTTTTTCTGTCACTCTAGAATGCTCTCACCTCCTGTCTATACAAGTCGTAAAGTACACTGCTCAAGTACATTTACATCACAGATGATGATTCATGGTGACCAGGTACACTGTAACCAGTCTACAATAGCCTAGCTCGGAAATCTTCAAGCGGTCCACTGACAGATCGTCTACAGAAGCAAAGTGACGCCACTATCATGCAATCACCACCCTACTCCTCCGCACCAGTACCATATACAGTACTCCACACAGCAGCCATGCTGGCAGTGTAAGGAAAGGCAAGAAGATGCCTGCGGCTTGTGATAGCACATAGAATCCGATCACGCTTACCAGCCACGCTATCAGCACTGAGACGCTACGACTAGACTGTCCTAGTTGCCACTGAGCAGATCTTGCATCACCGATGTAGAAGTGATCTGCTACGATGATCGCACCCACGGGCGCCAGCATGAATCCATACAGCGCCACAAAACCGAGCAGCTTCATCGCAAAAGCTGGAAAGAGTCCCGCTATCGTCGCTATAGATCCTGCGATGAGCGTGGCTACCACCGTAGACATGCGTGGTACCATGGCTTGGAAAGCCAGACCCGCGCGATAGATAGTAGGATTGGCTGTAGTCCAGCCTGCTAGGATCACCGCTATGATGCCAAATACCCCGATAGCATTGTGCGCCAGTGGGCCTGGAGCTACAGGAGGAGCATCGCCTGCGGCAAGAATAGCTAGCGCCTCAGGAGACTTGAGATACAGCGCGTACAGTAGCGCCGCAGCTATCCACGCCATATAGTGTCCTACATACATACCAGCCGCAGTAGTCCATCCCGCGCTCTCTTTCTTAGCAAATCGAAATACAGACAAGTCCGACATCCCTACATGCATGGCAGCATTGCAAAACCATGACCAGAAGAATACGTGCCAAAAACCATATTTGATCTGCCCGGGAAATGGCTCCGAGCCCTCGCCCCATATAGCCCAGAAGTCAGAGAAGCTATCTACTCCTAGTCGGCCCAGCGCGACCACCGCGCACGCCAAGAAAGCCAAAACGATGATCGGAGACATATAATTAGCCGCTTTGGCAACGGAGGCGTATCCGCGTGCGGCTATCACCGTGATGACAGCGCCTATGATCAGCACTACGATGATCCATGTGGGACCATTGGGTAGTGTGTCTGTGAGCTTGGGCATTTCCATATCCAGTGGTACGCCTACTGCTGTGGCAGATACAGTCACCATCGCTCCCGCTAGGAAGCAAAAGAGCAATCCATTGAGCGCATTGTAGAATATGACTACCCTGCGTCCTGCGAGTTTCTCCAAGTGGTAATAGAGCGTGAGCCTATGCTTAGTCGCTACGCGTGCCGTGAGAAATCTCCAGGAGAGTACCGCCATCAAATTACCCAGAAGCAGCCCCACCAGCAGATCAAATGCACTCACTCCAGCCGTAAGAAAGAGTGGTCCTATCATAAACTCCGTACCAGCTGCATGCTCGCCAGCATACATCCCCAGAAAACTCTTCCAGCTCTTCCACTTGGAGGCTGGTACAGGCTCTCTCTCATACTCATGTGTGACTGTTGACTCTTGGTGTTCCATAGCTTGGATCTAGTGCTGGTGGTAAAGAAGTCTAAAGTAGAGCATTACCTTATCATACTACCCTGTGCTGTACTGCTCGCGCTTGACAATATTTGCTGTAGACTTGTGCATCTAAGAAAAACGCAGATATACCTTATGTCCAGTACTAATCAAACCGCCTCTGACACCTATAAGCATGTGAGCTATCTCTGGGATCAGCAGAAAGCAAATGCTCTGGGTGATGACCAGATAGCCCTCTTTCTTTACCGATCCAATATCCTCGGTGCTGACCTCCGCATCACTAACTATGGCGGTGGCAACACCTCATGCAAGACCATAGAGCAAGATCCTCTCACGGGCGAAGACACGGAAGTCATGTGGATCAAAGGATCTGGAGGTGATATAGGTACCCTCACGCGCGCAGGTATCGCAGGTCTCTACACAGACCGACTCCGCAGTCTCAAGGATGTCTATCGAGGGCTAGAATACGAAGACGAGATGGTGCAACTCTTCCAGCACTGTATCTATGACCTAGAAAGTAGAGCACCATCTATAGATACCCCACTCCATGGCCTGCTGCCCTTCAAGCATATAGATCACTTGCATCCTGATGCCCTCATAGCCATCGCCGCGTGCAGCGACAGCAAGCAAGTCACCCAAGAGATCTGGGGGGACAGCATGGGATGGGTCCCGTGGAGACGCCCAGGATTTGAGCTTGGTCTCGAACTCGAGCGATGCCTCGCAGAGAATCCTGGCATCAGAGGAATCGTACTAGAAAGCCATGGCCTTTTTACTTGGGGTGACACTTCCTACGACTGCTATATCAATAGTCTCGAAGTCATAGAAGCTGCCTCAGCCTATATAGAGAAGAAGTCCGCAGGTACAGACGCATTTGGCGGAAACGCCCGAGAAAGCCTAGATCCTGCTCTCCGCAAAGAAAAAGCTGCCACCCTCATGCCTATCCTCCGTGGTCTCTGCAGCAGTCATGCGCGTATGATCGGGCACTTTACGGATGATGAGCGCGTGCTCCAGTTTGTCAATAGCAAGGACCTGGGCAAGCTTGCTCCCATGGGTACATCGTGTCCTGATCACTTCTTGCGGACTAAGATATCGCCACTCATATTGCCTATAGATCCGTCCATGGATCTATCAGACGCAGACATGGTGCGTGAGCAAGTGGAAGCAGCATTTACCGCGTACCGTGAAGACTATCGCGACTACTATGAGACGTGTAAGCATCCAGATAGCCCCGCCATGCGCGATCCCAATCCGGTGATCATCCTACTCCCGGGCGTGGGCATGTTTGCCTTTGCTAAGAATAAGCAAACCGCTCGCGTCGCCAGCGAATTTTATATCAATGCCATCAACGTCATGCGCGGCGCCGAGGCCATATCTGAGTACGTATCACTTCCGCGGCAGGAGGCATTTGACATAGAGTACTGGGCACTGGAAGAAGCCAA
>JAHDBH010000139.1:1384-4971 GCA_020630495.1 Saprospiraceae bacterium | reverse complement strand
CACCACCCTACTCCTCTATCCACTCATACTTCGACTCATGGCGCAGCCCCTTCACATCGCTGAGTACAGCTCTCATTTGGCCTACTGTGAGCTTGGCCTGGATCTCTAGTGGAATCTTGTTCTCATCATCGCCTACCCATATGCTCATATTGTGATCATCAGAGATGATGTAGTTCTTGATCAGATCAGGGCGTATCTCAAAAGCCTCCACTCTGCCCTTGCCTTTGATCTTCTTTCTAGAATCATAGCCTGTATAGTTGATGCCTAGATCGTAGGTACGATTCTCATGGAACACATGGATAGGTATACGATCTCCTACCTCGTAGTCATCCATCTCTAGGCTCCGCACATAGTAGAGTATAGAGAGCATATCTTGTACACAATCGTCATAGTCGCCTTGCATCACCGTCTCCTTGTCTCTATGTCGGCGTGTGGTATGGGCTGTCCGCGTCTTGTGATCAAATTCTATGCGGTCATACATCTGATAATCACCCTCATTGATATCTCTCACAAAGTAGCTCGGTAGCAGTGTTTCTTTGTCGATATGGGTCTCGTAGTGATCTCTCACCGTGTAGAACTTGTCATAGAATGGCAGCGTGGTGCCTTTGGCTACTATCTTGTAGGCATCACCCAGATCAGTGATCTTGAAAGTTACTCTACCAGCCTTGATCCATACAAATGCCGCCTTATAGTAGATATCGTAATAGATCTCTTCACCGACGTCATATGCATCATTGACGAGTATGCAGGGACTTTTGTCCAAGCTATCTACTGTGGGTGCCGACACTAGATCTGTGGGTAGCGTGGCGGATGACCCGATCAGCAATATGCCCATCAGGATCATATATTTTAAATATTCCATAGGTTTTGGTATATAATAGATAGACGTGAAATCTGGTATTTTCATTCCTTCCTATGCCTTAAAGTGTGGTTAAAACTACTATGTCTCTCCATTCCCTGGTCTCTCTAGCATAAGAGTACCTTTATATGAGACTATCTCAGTATATGATCATTCTAGGCATAGATCCCGGCTCCAACCTCCTCGGCTATAGTGTCATCTCCGTGCGGGGCGGCGAGATGCGCTTGGTGGATCTCGGCACTCTTAAAATCCAGAAAGTCCAGGAGCAAGCTGAGAAGCTCAAGATCATCTATCACACGATACAGGATCTGATAGAGAAGCATCAGCCCGACGAATTTGCCATCGAAACTCCCATATACGGTAAGAATCCCCAGTCCATGCTCAAGCTCGGCAGGGCGCAAGGTGTAGCTATAGTGGCAGCAATCACGATAGGGATTCCCGTCACAGAATATAATCCTAAGACCATCAAGAGAGCCGTCACAGGAAATGGTAACGCGAGCAAGGAACAGATGAGTGCTTTACTTCAGCGCATGCTATCCTTCACCATGGACGCAAGAGAACTTGACGCTTCAGATGCCCTGTCAGTGGCAGTGTGCCACCACTTACAGAGGACTAGTCCTCTTGCCGGTCTGAGCAGTAAAAAATCTTGGGATCAATTTATCAAGGACAACCCCAATAGGATCTCTGGCTGATATGTCAGAGTAGCTCTGCTCGGAGGTGTCCTCGGATATTTCTTGCGATCTCAGCATACTCTTCATCAGAAAACTTCTCACGGACTTTAGAAAAATCCATATCCGCACCTGATCGAATAGGAATGAGATGCATATGTGCATGTGGCACCTCAAGTCCAAAGACCGACATGCCTACTCGCATGCAATCAATTGCTCGTGCCTGAGCCGTAGCAATCTCATGAGCTAGCGGCATCATAGCCGTAATCGTCTCCGTAGGCAAATCAAAAAACTTGTCTATCTCAACCTTAGGCACTAGCAAGGTGTGGCCGGGACTGAGAGGACTTACGTCCAAAAACGCGATAAACTCATCGGTCTCAGCAATCTTGTGACAGGGTATATCGCCTTGAATGATTCTGGTAAAGATGCTTGCCATAGCTGTAGTAGAATACCAGTTAAAAGGCTATATCCACTACCTCAAACTGCATAACGCCAGCTGGTGTCTTTATCTCAGCGAGATCGCCTACTTTCTTGCCCAGAAGGCCTTGACCTATGGGTGAATCTATAGAGATCTTTCCCGCTTTGAGATCTGCCTCACTGTTAGACACCAGTTTGTAAGACAGTTCTTTGTTGTTCTTGGTATTCTTGATGGTGACCTTGTTGAGAATAGTCACCACAGAGGTGTCCAGCTCGCTCTCTTCGATCAGCTTGACATTGGCTAAAGACTTTTCCAGTTCATTGATACGCATCTCGAGAAGTCCCTGAGCCTCTTTAGCCGCATGGTACTCAGCATTTTCAGAAAGATCGCCTTTTTCTCGTGCTTCAGCGATTTCAGATGCAATCTGCTGACGGTCGGTCGTCTTCATTTCTTCGAGCTCAGCGCGGACTTTCTCGTAGCCTTCTGGGGTCATGTAATTGTAGCCTGACATAGTATAGTACTGCTTGTATGATCAAGTAATCAGTGGGGTATCACCATAAATACGAAAACGCTCCTGCCATGGCAGAAACGTTTTCATAACTCTTGTATAGTTGTATTCGTTCCTAGACTAGAGCGTAAATCGCACGCCTAGATTGTGTGTTCCATTAAAGGGATTAGTAGTGCGATAAGCGTAGTCGATACCGATTCTGCTAGTGCTTTCCTTCTTGAAAGGCACATCTATAGAGGCACCTAGAGCGAGTCCTGTGTAGACATTGGAGAATCCCTCTATGTCAGGGTCTCCTAGGTCGACCTTATAGCTCGCTCGTACCATGAACATCTCCTTAAAGGAGTATTCTATACCAGCACCGAGCTGATCTAGCGAAAAGGTGTTAGCAATGAAGCTACCCATGAAGCTGATACGATTGACCTGAGCGGCATAGACATCATAGCTGAAACCAATATTGAGCTGTGAAGGAAGCTCAAACTCCTTAGCCTGCTGATCAAATGTCACGTCGATAGAACCATTATTTCCTTCTACGACTTGATCGAATGCAAGCCCTTGACCAGAAAATTTCATAGGTGTACCGAAGTTTTTCAGTGCCACACCAAATTTGAAGTTTTCTCTGTCTCCAGTGACATATTGCACACCAGCATCGAGTGCAAATCCAACAGCCGATAATTCTGAGATCGACTGTGAGATAAATCTACCCGTCACGCCTACGAAAATCCTGTCATTGAAATTCTTAGAGTAGGACAGAGCGACATTGAGAAAGAGCGGTCTGAATTCACCACCCGTTCCCTCTGGAGCGTTTACTGTGGTCACTGGGATTTCTCCGAAGTCTAGTGCCTCGATGGAGATCGCAAATGCCCCTGACTCTCCACTCTGTGTGGCATATCCAACAGCGTTAATGCTGATATCCGTTCCCTCAAAGTATCTCGTGTGAGATAATATCGCTTCAGAGCCTTTGAGTCTTGCAATACCTGCTGGATTCATCCTGATGGATTCCAGGCCAGAGACAAAGCTGACATTGAGCCCATTGAGACCTGCTGTCCTCGCCCATGGAGTGAGCAGCAACTCATACGCTCCAGCCTCACCCTGTCTGTCTGGATTACCAGCTAGTAGAGTTCCTACTAAGCAGAA
>JAHDBH010000139.1:0-1284 GCA_020630495.1 Saprospiraceae bacterium | reverse complement strand
TCCAGCGAGTAGATTGTCACAGTAGCCTGTGGTGGCAGATTGGTGATTCTTACCACGTTGAGCTCCTGCTCCGTTTCATACTCTGAGTATGCGAAGTACGGATTAGGCACTACATTGACATTAGCGAGTGCCTCTTCACGCTCCTCATCTCCAGCAAGATTCTGACTTTCTACGCCATCAAATGTAAATCTGTAAGATGGATGCTCCTCATTACTTCCGTTACCCTCTGCTATATCGTACGGGCTGTTAACTCTGAGCTTGACTGTGTAGTCATTAGGTATCAGGCCCTCTGCATAGCTCAAAAACTCTGTGCCCTCTGCAGCTAGCCCTATAGCAGTATACGTGATGTCTACCAGAGCGCTGATTTTTCTGAGTGGATTCACCTCAGGATCAAGGAGACCTCTTAAGGCTTCTCCTTCATCATAGGGAGAGTTAGTTACATATACAAAGTGCTGACCACCTACAAAAAAGTTATCGAGATTTGGCACTTCACCGTCTGCTGGTGGCACAAATACTGTCGAGCTAGGATTGTACATCATATCTCTCGTGATGACATTACCATCTGGGAAGATATCCGTATCCTCAGCTGAATAACTACTATTTTCTCCAAAGAAGACATTCAATCTCTGTCCTGTCTCCACATCAACTGCATATCCTGGAAACCATCCCATACCCATACCATCACCGTCGGGATCGGGCAAGCCGTCTCCATCGTTATCTTCTCTGCTTACACTAGGTGCGCCTCTGAGATCAAATTGATTGACACCACCTTGCGTCTCTCGGTTAATCAGGTACTGTGCGTCAGTGAAAAATGGCGAGGCAGTCTCTACCACTACGCATCTGCTCCACTTGGTCTTATCACTTGTGAAAACAATATCCACATTGTTTAGATCTGCGAGATCACCGCGTGCTCTTACGAGCGCTCCGCGGCTTTGCTCTAGCCAGGCGGGGCTCATCATCACTGGTGGGTTAGGTGCGGGCTGAGTAGTGCGAAAATCGAGCAACTGGTATGGATTCCAAGCAGATCCTCCTAGATTGGACAGACCTTGATCGCGATCGAGGTTTTCGTCTATCTCATTGGTATTCGTCTTGACGAAATTGAAGACATTTTGGCTTCCTGGTGTCTGGTCAGGTATACCTACCCACCATTGCGGACCCTGATTATCTGCATAGACCGCCTCTGCGCCTATAGCGCCATTATCTTCATCAGATGTCTCTCCTGGGCTTTCACTCTGACCTATAGCCACACTGAAGCCGAGATCACCGAAAATCTGATCATTAAAT
>JAHDBH010000138.1 GCA_020630495.1 Saprospiraceae bacterium | reverse complement strand
TGGTGAGGAGATTGGTGTGGCAGTGCCATACTACGTGAGAGAAACCGAGGAAGAAAATGCTACTCTGGTGCTTGATCGCGCGGATTACAATATTATCTTACTGAATCAAGAAGGCAGATCCCTTATGGCTGAGATGAAGGGTGATAATTGATTAATCTAGCAATGATAGCTTTCACTCGAAAATCAAGAGTTACGCTAAAGACTTAAGTTAGCCTTATCTTCACAAGCATGAGTGCAAAAACCATCGACATACACCACGCCAAAGTCAAGGCCTTCATCGCTCGTCACAGACCAGCTCCAGAGATGAGAGAAAGGCTAGATATAGGATACAAGATGGTGACAGGAGCATATGAGCTCTATGAGGTTCGACCTAGGTATGGCACATCTGATCCTGTAGAGTATTTAGAGTCAAGCTTCGCACGGTTCAAGTACATTAAGTCACAGAAACTGTGGAAACTTTACTGGAAAAGGGCATCTGGCAAGTGGCACCTATACCATCCAGAGTTCCAGCCGAGTAACATCGATGATGTCCTGGCCTGTATCGAGGCTAATACGCATGGTTGCTTTTTTTAAAGACCATGCAAATGTGATTTTATCAAGAAGATCATTTGCAGCTGCATCACTTATAGTTGCTAGCACAACACATTTCACATATATGCTGGCACGTTTGCAAGCCTATCTTGTGTGTATGTGTAGGCCTAAGAGCAAATGGAGTCATAAAGCGGCCAGCCCCAGAGCGCAACACCTCTATAGCGCGTAGCGCGGAAAATAATAAACCGACGGAGACTAAATGATTCAATGGATGCATGTACATCCATAGGAATCTAGAAATAATGACTAGCACATTCAATCACTTGGCTGTAGCGCTAGCCTGCCAAAATTAGGCAGGCAAATTCGCACATTAGCACATTCGCCGAACAGAGACGGGCAGGCACATTTGCACATCTGCACATTTGCACATTAGCAAATTCGCACATTAAAATCACTCCTCCACTCCTTGAGCCATCAGCCAAGCCTGTAGAAAACCATCTAGATCTCCGTCGAGCACAGCGTCTGTGTTTCCGGTCTGGTAGCCAGTGCGATGATCTTTGACACGGCGATCATCTAGGACGTAGGAGCGTATCTGACTACCCCACTCGTTGGCCATTTTACCAGATTCTATTTTTTGTTTTTCTGAGCGCTGCTTTTCTAGTTCGAGCTCATACAGACGAGACTTAAGCATCTGCAGAGCTTTTTCACGATTCATATGCTGAGAACGCTCCTGCTGACATTCCACAGCAATACCTGTAGGAAGGTGTCTGACCCGTACTGCGGATTCTGTTTTATTTACATGCTGACCTCCAGCGCCAGATGCTCTGAAGGTATCCCACTCTATATCTGCGGGATTGACTTCTACTTCGATGGTATCGTCAATCATGGGGTGGACAAAGACGCTGGCAAAAGACGTCATGCGTTTGCCTTGACTATTAAATGGGCTGACACGCACGAGGCGGTGTACACCATTCTCGCCTTTGAGGAGCCCAAAGGCGAAATCGCCATGAATCTCCATTTCTACACTTTTCACACCAGCAACGTCGCCTTCTGTGATATTGAGAATATTCTTCTTGAATCCCTTTTTGTCACACCACATCTCGTACATACGCTGAAGCATGGCACTCCAGTCACAGCTTTCCGTTCCACCGGCACCAGCATTAATCTGCAGGATGCATCCCAGTGGGTCTTCTGGTTGATTGAGAGTACTACGAAATTCGACGTCGTCAAATTTTTCAAGTACCGTCTGATAAGTAGCCTCGAGGCGGTCATGAGTCATCTCGCCTTCGGTGACATACTCTTGCATGATCTCAAGCTCCTCGAGCTGATCGTGCAGATCGCGGTACAGTCCTAGCCAGTACTTGTGCTTTTTTATCTCTTGCATGACGGCTTTGCCGCGCTGAGCATCGTCCCAAAAATCTGGAGCCATGCTCTTTTGCTCGAGTTGATTCACTTCAAATGTGCGACTCTCGACGTCAAAGATACCTCCCTAGGAGGTCCAGCCGTCGCTTGAGATCTTGGTATTGATCGCTGGTCATGTCTTACGTTAAATGATATGGATAATAAATGATGCTCTGAGCGCATAGCCCAGAGCATCATCAATAGTATAAGTGTATTGGCTCAGTCTACTTATAAAATCTCTTCTAACTCTACATAGAACATGAGATCACTACCGCCTGGAATCCTGCCACTACCACGCTCACCATAAGCTATCTCTGATGGCAATAAGATCGTAGCGGTGGTGCCCTCATTAAACTGCTGAAAAGCAATGTCCCATCCTCGTATGACTTCTCTATTATCTATGGTAAATGAAAATGGGTTTCCTCCACGGAAGCTAGTGTCAAACATAGATCCATCCGTAGGCAAGTAGCCGTAGTATTGGGCCGATATGCGATCTCCTGGCTTGGCTTTGGGTCCTGAGCCTTCTTTGTGTATGATATACTTGAGGCCTTCTGGTCCCTCCTTCCAGTCTACTTTACCAGCTTTGTACTGACTGTGGATATCCGCAGAGAGCTTTTCTATCTCAGGAAGTCTTGCTTGATTTGCCATCATGGCTGCCTGGATTTTCTCTTGTGCTTGCATACGCTGAGCAGTCATTTCTTCATCAGACATTATATCACGTAGGATGATGACGTACTTGAGGGTCTCGATCGTGTCCAGACGTGGATCTGTCTGCTTCATAGAATCTACAGGAAATAGAATCACAGCGCTATCTCCTACGCTCATCTGAGCAAGTACTTCGCCTATAGGCGGTATCCCAGCGTCCGTGACGCCAGTAGTGTCTAGCTTCATAGAGGGTGGTTCTGGATAGCCCGCGGTGGACTGTATCATCCTGTCCTTGTCATCTAGCAGATCGATCTGAAAGACCTGAAAATCACCAGCCGATGCTCGCTCATCCGAGCCACCCTTGTGGATTTTATATTTGAAGCCATTGCTGGTAGTGTCTTTGCTACCTGCTGTGCTGTCGCACGAGCTCGTGCTTATAGTAATAAAAAGAAGTGCTACGAGAGCTGTAAGAGAGTATTTCATTCAGAAAGAGTTTAAAATTTCAGATTTGTGAGTATGAGCTAGTTCTACGATCTTTTTCATCGTATCTTCTAGACTGAGATCGCTGCGTCCTCCAGAGGCATTCTTGTGTCCACCACCGTTAAAATGCTGCGAGGCGAGTTTCTGGACAGAAAAGTCGCCCTTGGAGCGAAGAGATAGCTTGATATATTGTTTGTTCTGTTGTGTAATGAGCGCTGCGAGATTGATTTTGTTCAGAGAAAGGATGTAATTGACGATTCCTTCGGTATCTCCTCGCTGAATCTTAAATTTCCTATGGTCGTCCAGATTGAGGTAGATTACTCCTGTACCGAGTTCTGGAAATATACGCATTCTATTGGCGAGACAGTGTCCTAGCAGCTCCAGATGCTTTCTTGATTGGGTGTTGAATACCTTATTTTGGATGTATCCTGGATCCACGCCTTTGGCCAATAGGCCGCTCGCTACCCGAAACACCTCAGCGCTGATGGTATAGCGAAAACTGCCCGTATCCGTGAGCATGCCGACATAGAGATTCTCTGCCATGACGCGATCCATCTTATCCAGCTGGTCCATATCCTCAATAAGCCTGTAGATCAACTCTGCAGTGCTGCATGCGCTGGAGTCGCTGTAGTATGCATCAAAGTAAGGCTCGGGATCGAGATGATGATCCACGAGATACTTAGTAGCTGAAGACTCAAGCAGCTGATGCTGTAATGGATCGACTCTTTCCCAGCTATTGAAATCCAGAGCGTAAATCTGCTCCGCGAGAGAGATAGCTTCTCTTCCTTCATCGGGGAAATTGTCAAAGATCAAGATATCCTTAGCACCAGGCATCCATGACATATGCTGAGGAAACTCGCTGGGAAGAATGACCGTCACTGACTGACCGCGAGCTCTCAGATACTGTGCCCATGCGAGGCTGGAGCCAAGTGCATCTCCGTCTGGATTTCTATGAGCGAGCACTACGCTCTGTACAGGCATAGCAGTGCCACTACGGAATAGGTCAAGGTCTGGCTTCATCATGGATTGTAAAAGTCCACAAATTTATCAAGCTGTGGAAATGATGTGCTGAAATCCTCAGATCTGCCGTGTACTTTTGCACTCTATCTCAGAGACATGGCCTACACATAGAGGTGCAGAGTACATGATCTGGGGAAGTAAACACAAGATTTTACATACCTAATCTAAAACTCAACTAAAGATGTCAGGCAACACAACGTTTACAATGATCAAGCCAGGCGCCGTGCGCAATGGCCATATAGGTGCTATCCTCGATAAAATCTGCGCTGCAGGATTCCGTATCGTAGCGATGAAATACACACAACTAAGCCCCAAGAAAGCAGGTGAATTCTATGCGGTGCATAGTGAGCGACCATTCTATGGTGAGCTGGTAGACTTTATGAGTAGTGGCCCTATCGTAGCTGCCGTCCTCGAAAAAGATAATGCCGTGGAAGATTTCCGTACGCTTATCGGAGCTACTAATCCTGCTGAAGCAGCGGAAGGCACCATCAGAGCTCTCTACGCTACGAGCATAGGAGAGAATGCAGTCCACGGCTCAGATAGTGATGAGAACGCTCAGATCGAGGCTGCTTTCCACTTTGCTGGTACGGAGATGCACTAGGCTGTTGCTTATTATGAGATCAGTTGTGCTTGCTGCTTAGCATTAGTTAAAGTGGTCTTTTTCGCAATGTGCGAATGTGCGGATGGGCTAATGTGCAGATGTGTGAATTTACCAATGTGCGGATATGCTAATTTGCGGATGTGCTAATGTGTCTGCCTACCTCTGGTAGGCGAATTGACCTACTAGGCACTCTTGTGGGCAGGCTAATTAAATTATCACGCTTAGGCAAAAGAAACCAAAGTAATCCCCTTACCGCCTTGCTCGTCCGCAGGATGGCTGTACTCTATGCTACTGG
>JAHDBH010000137.1:3580-4973 GCA_020630495.1 Saprospiraceae bacterium | reverse complement strand
GGCCTGGCCATGAGACCTCAGCTCCCACGGGTATGATCTCATAGAGCGCTGTGACTTGATGGCCAGCGCCAAGCTCACCAGCGTCTTTGGTGTCATCATTAAAATCTTCCTTAGCCAGTAGACGATTTTCATAGCCTATGAGTCGATATTGCTGTACATAGGCGGGATTAAATTCAATCTGGATCTTCACATCCTTGGCTATGGTAAACAGTGTGGCATCTAGCTCATGGCCAAAGACCTTCTGAGCTTCCATGATATTGTCAATGTAGGCGTAGTTTCCATTTCCTTTGTCCGCGAGGGTTTCCAGTCTATGATCCTTGTAGTTTCCCATCCCAAAACCCAAGACGGTGAGGAATACACCTTCGTCCCTGCGCTCTGCTATGAGATCTTCTAGACCACCAGCTTGGCTCACACCTACATTGAAGTCGCCATCTGTAGCCAGGATCACCCGATTATTTCCATCTGGAATATAGTGCTGCGCTGCGAGATCATAGGCGAGTTGTATACCTGCACCACCAGCTGTAGAGCCTCCGCTCTCCAGAGATCGTAGTGCGCTGCGTATGGCGGCTCTGTCTGAGACGAGTGTAGGCTTCAGCACCACACCTGCTGCGCCTGCGTAGACCACGATAGACACACGATCTGTAGGAGATAGCTGATCTAGCAATAGATGAAAGGAGCGCTTCAGCAGTGGTAATTTATTATCCTGACCCATGGATCCCGATACATCTAAGAGAAAGACAAGATTGCTGCCTACACTCTTATCTACTACGGGGGTCCCTTGGAGACTTACTCGTAGCAGTCCTGCGCCATCGAGCCACGGATGCGGCGTGTAATCAGTGTCTACGATGAATGGATGCTCATCAGATGGCTTTGGCTGAGGTAGATCGTAGGAGAGATAATTGATAAACTCTTCCACACGTATAGATGCCGCTGGAGGCAGCCTGTGACTGCGCAGAAAGCGACGAGCATTGCTGTATGAGGCGCGATCTACATCTATACTCATGGTAGATAGTCCTTCTACTCTGGGATCAGTGAATTTATTTTCGGATAGAGCTCGGTATTCCTCGTGCTGCATAGAGCGACTAGGTCTATGTGGAACTGAGCGGTGGTCTCGCTTCCGCCACGTGGTGCTGGCTTCTTCTGTCACAACTATGGCTTGCTGAGCGCGAATGCCATCATCTGACGCTGATTCGCTCAGATCCTTCATTTCTAGATCGAGATGAGGAGGTGGCGGGGGTGGTGCAATCGACTTTTTCCGCACTGGAGGTGGTGGGGGTGGTGGGGGAGACGCTTCTCGTACTGGTGGTGGTGGGGGTGCAACCGACTTTTCCAGCACTGGAGGTGGTGGTGGGGGTGGTGGACTAGAAGCATCCTTCACTGGAGGTGGTGGCGG
>JAHDBH010000137.1:0-3480 GCA_020630495.1 Saprospiraceae bacterium | reverse complement strand
AGCCGAACTAGGGTATGCTGGGCTCTCGGGTGGTGCAGGTGACAGAGCTGGGTCTGTAGTAGGCGCTGGAGGTGGAACTTCGCCATTCGTGGAGTGTGAAACTTCACAAGCTCCTACGAGACAGATCATGGCTAGGGCAATAATGCAGTGAATAAGATGCTTCATCTGTGGTGTAAGATTTTGGTACACTCATCAGATGCACATCAGATAGCTAAGGGTGTGCGAGCACCTTGAGTATCATTCTTTACAGCCCTTGAGAAGTCGCTTATAAGCTCGGGCGTGGGGACCTGGTACGATAGTATTTTGCCGAAAGGCATCTAGCATCTCCACGATCTCAGAGAGTCCACGGTGGCCGTCTTCAGCAAGAGTCTTCTCTATGATGCATCTTCTCTGATCGGCACGGAGACCGGCAATTTGCTCATCCAGTAGAGCATCCACACGATCAGCCACTGCCGTCAGACTGCTGAGCTCAGGACCAGTACGTATCGTATGTAGACTCGGCTTACCCGCGTGGATCTGGATATCGACTACATCCCCTGGCGCATAGGGAAGCACCGCCAGGTAACCCTGTGGATGATCCGTACTAGCAAGTGTGGACTGTATGCTCTCCTTACCGCTTGAGATGGCGTATCTCAGTACATATAGTTCTCCTTCTCGCTCATGACTGATCACTGTAGCGACTGCCTGATGATCGCCCGTAGCCAGTGCCTGATTCATGGCGACTTCCTCATCTGTAGTGTAGAGAAAGGCTATCAGCACACCCAGGGCCAACACCACAACTGCTACCACCGCCAGGGTCTGCCAGAGATGCTTTCTTGACTGCTGTTTGCGAGCGGCATTGAGCGGCGTATCCGCGTCATAGTCTATGTGAAAGGCATACTCGTACTTCTGGTCTCCCTTCTTGATGATATCTATATGACAGATCTGATGATCGATATCCATGCTGTAGGACTTGGACTCGAGCACTTCAAAGTCTATGAGTGACACCTTGTCATTGCAGTGGATGAGGACGTGACCCGTGCGCGCACCATGTAGGAGACCGATCCTGTGGCGATGACCAGCATCATCTATATATACCCAGCCCATCTGATTCATCCGTGGTAAAAGTAGCGGTGTAGCAGCATTAACGCTGACGATGTGAATATATGTCGTGGAGCTCTCCTTACTACGCAGTCGTCTGCCTTGATCCTGTCATACCAGAAGCCTACGCCAAGACATCAGATCGACCCCTACTGAGCTATATAGGAGAATCTCACAACCTTGCCAGCGCGTGATGCGTTACGACCCTACACTAGACAACCACCGATCATGTATCCACTAGAACTCATCACTCCCATGGCCAAAGAGCTGACTGCAAATGGCTTTGAGGAGCTCAAAGCTACCGAGGAGGTAGATGAATTTTTCAGTAAGCCTGGTACAAGCCTGCTCGTAGTCAACAGTGTCTGCGGATGTGCTGCGGCCAATGCCCGCCCGGGTGCACTGATCTCCTTGCAAAACGAGAATAAGCCCGAACGTATGGCTACGGTCTTTGCTGGTGTGCATCGCGAGGCTGTCAATCGTGCTCGTGAGCTGATGCTACCTTATCCACCGTCTTCGCCGTGTATAGCACTCTTTAAGGACGGTCAGGTGATCCATATGCTGGAGCGTCATCATATAGAGGGACGCCCTGCACAGGTCATAGCAGAAAATCTGCAGATGGCCTATGATGCCTATTGTAAAAGCTAGGCTGTCATCTAGACATAAATATCCCTTTATTCTTTCTACTTGTGATGACTCGCTAGAGGGCTATAGGTCTGTGCGCTATGCCTCTACGTCTCTGGATATACTACTCAGGATCTCGGAGCTTTCGCTCAAATACGTCTGCGTCAAACAAGGTCCTCTTAGGAGCTTCTGTAAGATCATATACGCGCTCCTTTTCATCTAGTTCTTTCTGAAAGCGCATCATAAACGCCACGAGTATGCCCACCACGCCCCCAAAGAGATGGCTCTCCCAGGAGACTCCAGGTTGATTGGGTAGTATACCCATGACCAGTCCACTGTACAGAAAGAGTATGATCAGCGCTAGGATGATCGATTTCGCATTTCGTCGAAAGACGCCTAGCCAAAACACGAATGATACCATGCCATACACAACTCCACTGGCTCCGATATGGAAATTTTGTCGAGCAAATACCCATACGGCAAGCCCAGTGAGCACATAGATCAGCGCAATACTCTTAAAAGCGATCTTCCGATAAAAGAAAATGATCGTGAATGTCAACATCAGCAGTGGACCTGTATTGCTCATCAGATGAGCCCAGTCCCCGTGAATCAATGGAGCGAAGATGACACCCTTCAGTCCATCCAGATCGCGCGGATAGATACCTAGTCGACCCAGTGGTAGATGCAGGACAGCCTTGCATACATGGATGATCCATATAGCCATACCCGTGATGATGGTACTGCGAAGGGCGATTCCGAAGTGGGTCTTTCTGCGAGTTTCTGTCATGACAGTATCTCTACAATCTCTAGGAGTGTAGGGTTCAGCTCCTGATGGTGCTTGGTGGCCATGGCAAAGGGTGTGTGGATGATCTCGCGGTGAACCTGGCCTATCATGATATCACACTTTCCGCTGAGCAATGCTCGTACGGCTTCCATTCCCATACGACTTGCTCGTACTCTCTCCATACAGGTCGGCCGACCACCTCGCTGTATGTGCCCCAAGACACTCACCCTGATGTCAAAGTGGCTATTTCTTGCCTTTACTTGCTCAGCTATTTCAAATGCACCGCCAGCGTCGTCGCCTTCTGCGACGATGACGATGTTGCTCGTTTTCTTATTGTCAAAGTGTCGATTGAGCTGAGCCATCACTTCATTGATGTCCGTCTTACTCTCTGGTATCAAGACCGCTTCTGCGCCGGTGGCAATGCCCGCGCTGAGAGCGATAAATCCAGCATCTCTTCCCATCACTTCTATAAAGAATAGTCGCTCATGACTATTAGCCGTGTCCTTGATGTTGTCGATCGCAGCCATAGCAGTATTGATAGCCGTATCATATCCGATGGTGTAATCTGTGCCGAGCAGATCATTGTCGATTGTCCCTGGACATCCCACGATAGGTAGTCCATGCTCCTCATAGAATACATGAGCGCCAGAAAATGTACCGTCGCCTCCTATCGCGACCAGACCTTCTATACCAGCGTTTTGCAGCTGCTGGTAAGCCTGCTTGCGACCAGATACTGTCCTGAAACGCTCAGATCTCGCACTCCTCAGTATGGTGCCTCCGAGATGGAGGATATTACTCACTGAGTGGGAATCCATCACCTTAAATTCTCCTTCCATCATTCCCTCATATCCCCGATAGATACCTACGACCTCGATACCCCGATGTAGTCCCGTACGCACTACGGCGCGCAGACAGGCATTCATCCCAGGTGAGTCACCTCCAGATGTGAAGACTCCGATTCTTTTCATGAGTTGCTGATTTGAGGAGTGAAGATA
>JAHDBH010000136.1 GCA_020630495.1 Saprospiraceae bacterium | reverse complement strand
GTTTTAAGGACAAATTTTGGCTTTAGTGATATGAAAAGGCCAGGTGACTTCGACATATTGATATTGCCCATGGCTTCACAAGATCATTTATATAACAGACTTTGTGCTGTCGAAGTAAAAGTGACCAGGTCAACAAGAGACAGACCAAATAAGAGCTCAAGCTCTATGGGTAGTAATCAGATAAGAGGATTAATAGAAGATGGGTTTCCTATTGTGGGGTTATTTCAAATTTGCATGACTGAGCCACTTCACGAAAAAGAAAAGATTCTTTTTCCGCACGTGCTGCCTTCAGATAATATAGGGGCAAAATATGAAAGTTTAGATCAAATGTCAAAAGTTGATGTGCCTATGGATCATTTCTCATGGGTTTGTTGCGAAAATCAGATGAAGAGAATGAAAGCTCTTTGCTTACCAAATTTCGTTGGACTGACCACGCTTGGTATCAACGCAATTGAAGAGGGCGGATTTATAGTAAACTATAATATACCTCTAAATAGGTATGAATTCGCAAGTTACAATCCTTATAAGAAAGATTTGATTACAGAATTAGCCAGGGACTTTTTCAACGACTCAAATAATTACGTGCTTCAGAAGATTTAAGTTCTGCATCACCGTGAATCGTATAATTTTGAAACATGGCCAGAAATCGACACGAATTCGGAGTAGATTCACGATATGAGAGCATTGATAAAAAGACATCAGATGGTAAAAGACTATTAGAAGCAAGACTAGAACGACTTAATGATCTGTCTCGTAGTCAAATAATACGCGCAAGACTACTTCAGCTAAAGCTAAGAATGCAAGAGTATCTTGTTCAGCCTGTATATGAGGATGGTAATTTCTTTACAAGCTTCTTATCAAAATACGTCGATGCTATTTATTACAAGAGGAGAAAGTTGGCAGAGGATATTGATGTAAGTCCTGTAAATCTAAGTCAGGTTCTTAATAACCATCGGGAGCCTACAGAGGAGTTTATGTTCAGATTGATGCTTCATTCTTAGCTAACATATAAGAACGTTTGCGAGTTTGAAAAGAAAACCTGGTACAAAGTGTACTATCATGAGAAGATTTGTGATATAATGGCAAACCAAGACGAATGGCGTACTGCTGAAAGGTGCATGTGAAAATAGAAAATGCTGTCCTAGAATAGGTATTGTGAAGGCGATGTGTAAGCTCGATAAATCGATCTATCGAAGTGCAATATTGTTTCCAGTATGGCTCCAGTCTTTGCATGATCCTCTTACTATCACTATTTGCCCTAGTAATCACGCTCCTGCAGACGCGATGTTGGCAGGATATGATTTATTTTAGTATTTTGCAACTGTTTTGATAAAGTATACGGTTTTATGCTACCACTTGCTTTAACCGCGTTAACCACTCCATTAAGAATTTATTGCGCTTATAGGTCTTCCGTTAATTACCGAATATGAATTGTCACTCCTATGAAAATCTCAGCCACTTCCATTGTCGTTGCGCTTCTGCATATCGTGTTTGCTCCTCCTTCGCAATCAGTAAGCGCTGAGCCAACGTCCATAGATGACCAGAGAAGCAGTTATCAGACCTTAGACTCAACGTGCTGGCAGAATAGTGACAAGTTCTTTAGATTTGATTGTGGTCCAGAAATCGCCTACTACTTTGTGGATTCAAAACTCATTACGTACAGGAATATAGGTTGCACCTCCGCCTTCCATGCTCTGTGGAACTACAGTATCAAAAATGATTCAATCTATATGGAGGAAGTTGAAAGCTATGAGATCAGCACGAACGTAGGGTATGTCAGCTCTCATTACAAACATCGAAAATCTAAGAGGGTATTGCCGCTTTGTCTGTTTAAGGATGATGACGATACCACAAGTACTGAGGACGCTTCATGCAAATTTTACAAATTGACTAGAATTGATTGTGCTGGTCGGTCATGGCATAAGATTGAAGCTAGTAACCTCTATCGACGCACAAAGCATATGATCATTCACAAAGATTACTGAGTACAATCAATCATGTGGAAGGGAGAGGAGCATCTTTAGACTGATGATACACTGATACTACCATACGGCTGGCACGAGTAGTAATAGAGACCTGCCCAGGTCTAATACCTCTCCATCATGCGCAATCTATTCTGTAAGAGGATCTGGCTGCGATCACGGATGGTTGTTCAGAAAGCTTGGAGACGAGACACCATTTAATAATGATCTCTAAGTGGTAGACTTAAATTGCTGCTTAACCCTTTTTACTTGGATGGATATATTATAGATATTGGACCAGTAGGCATATGAGTCATCCTTCTCTCATCAGTCATATTACGTCTGCATCGAGCTCTTATGCAACACCGTTGCGCAAAGTATACCTTTGTCCTCCCGGTTATGATCATCAGAATTATCAGTCTTTCTATCACGCTGCTACTCGCGAGCTTAGCTGGGGCACAGACGCCTGAGCAGAGCGAGTGTAAGCATGAGGTCAAGGGAACTATCTATGATGCCAGGACCAGCGAGCCCCTAGCATTTGTGAGTATAGTTCTGGAGGGTACGGACCGTGGAGCTGTCTCAGATGAAGAGGGCAATTTCATCATAGCAGAGCTCTGTGAGACTGAGTATGATTTGCTGTTTTCCTACATAGGCTATAAGTCTGTCCGGCATCACCACGACTATTATCATCCTGAAGTGGAGATCTATCTCGCTCCCACAGATTATGCGCTACAGAGTGTGGTCATAGAGCATGATGCGATCGAGCAGGGTCTGGCCACGCTCAGTGTGACGAGGATGGATGCCCGGGAGTTGGAGCCTATTTCTTCCGAGACATTCGGTGATGTAGTGAGCGAGCTAGCAGGAGTGGGTGTGCTCAAGACAGGACAGAATATCGTCAAGCCCATCGTCCATGGTCTACATAGTAATCGCGTGCTCATCATCAATAATGGTCTGCGCCATGAGATGCAAAACTGGGGCGAGGATCACGCACCAGAAATAGATCCATCACTTATAGATAATGTAGAGCTAGTCAAAGGCGCGGGAACAGTCCGCTACGGGCCAGATGCGCTGGGTGGTGTGATTATCGTAAAGCCAAGACGTGTAGAGTTGACATCTCCCTTACAGGGTAAGGCCAAGCTGCACGGTAGGACCAATGGTAGGGCAGTCGAGGGCAGTGTAGAACTGAGTCGTGGATGGAAGCGCTGGAGCTTACTCGGTGGAGGATCGTGGAATAAACAAGGCGATCTGCGAGCACCAGACTACTTCCTGAGCAATACGGGAAAAGAAGAATTAAGTTATTTTGGTTAACTCTCCGTCCATCCCTCTGCAAATCTCATTTTCACTCTAGGAGCGAGTCATTTTGATCAAGAGTTGGGCATCATGAGCGGTTCCGTATTTGGAAATCTGGAGGACATACGGCAGGCCTTTGTGGTAGACACCCCGCTTCTCACAGGGCCCTTCACCTATGATATAGATCAGCCAAGGCAGTCCGTGCAGCACACGGCTTACAAGGCCAGCGCAAAATACATTGGCGAAAAGCAAGCCCTCGAGCTGCGCTATGGTCATCAATTTAATCAGCGGCAAGAGTATGGCGTAAGACGCATTAATGCACCCAACATAGATCTCCAACTCAAGACGCAGAGTCTAGACCTCGAGTGGTCGCATCCTATGATAGGAGCCCTTTCGGGCAAATTTGGCACTCAGTATATCAAAAAAGCTAATGATAATCAGCCCGGTACTAACACTGTACCATTTATTCCCAACTACGATGAGGAGCGACTAGGTATTTATCTTATTGAGTCGATGACTCTCGGTAAAGTGCAACTAGAAGCGGGTCTACGATATGATCGACTTGTGGCGGATATCACCGGCAGAGAGCCAGACAATACGATTTACAGAAATACCATCGATTACCAGAATATATCAGGAACCCTAGGTGCCAAGATCACCCTCAGTGAGCATGCTAGTATCCAGACTAATGTAGGCACATCATGGCGCGCGCCCAATGTAGCAGAACTCTATCGCTTTGGGCAGCACTCATTCTTTCTGGAGTATGGACTCTGGCGGTACACGATCAATGAAGGATCAGACTTTGTCTCCACCAGCCAGGGAATCCTAGACGAGGAGGATCGCGCTGTACCCTCGGAGAAGGGCTATAAGTGGATCACCAGCTATACCAGACAGGGTGAAAAGCTGCAGTGGAAACTGACAGGATATGTCAACTATATCAATAACTACATATTTTCCCGTCCAGCTGGCATCACGCGTACTCCACGAGGTTTCTTTGTATTCTTCATATACGATCAGGCTGACGCACTCTTTGCAGGTGTAGATCTGGATGTCATGTGGAAGCACTCTGACAAGATCGAGTCAGAAGTGCGAGGTAGTTTCCTGTGGTCTAAGCAGCTGCGTCCGTCAGATTTTCTCGCAGCTCAGCCCACACCAAATCTAGGCTATCGCTTTACCTACAAGCCGTCTATCAAGGCACTGCAAGATGCTCAGTTGCAGCTGCGCTTTGATTACACCTTGTCTGCATACCAGCATCCACGCACCATCAGTGTGGAGGAGTTTTTATTCGCCGCTCAAGAAGGCATAGATCGATTTTCTGGCGGTGCTAAGGATTTTGATCTATTGCCTCCACCACCATCCTATCTGCTCACGCACGTGAGTTGGTCACATACCTCGAAGCGCACACAGTGGAGAGCTGAGCTACGCAATGTATTTGATGTGCGCTACCGCAACTACACAGACCGTTTGAGGTACTTTGCTGATGACCTGGGGCGCAATTTTCTGCTTACTTGCACAGTCAGATTATAGAAGGTACAACTCGCCATCTGTCATATCATGGCGCTTTTCTTGAAACATGGTTGCATATAGGTAAATACCTCTATGTTTGCAACATTGTTTCATGTAATAAACCACTATGAAGAAGATCTACTTTGTACTTACCCTTATCTTAGGCATCCAAGCCACGTGAGCCGCCCAGCTAGATAGCATTACTGGCGTGACTCTG
>JAHDBH010000135.1 GCA_020630495.1 Saprospiraceae bacterium | reverse complement strand
GAGGTGCGCTCTGGACGATCTGCTCTATGCGTACTATGACATCATCATCCAGCATTTCTATGACCTCGAGTGACTCCAGAGTTTCCTCGAGCTGAGAAGTCTTGGATGCACCCAGGATGACTGTGCTGACGTGCGGATTCTGTGCACACCAGGCTATGGCGAGCTTGGGAAGGGTGGTGCCGAGATCGTCACTCACTTTTTTGAGCTCTCTTACTTTCTCTATTTTGTCTTCGGTGAGTTCGCGTTCTTTGAGCCAAGCGAGCTCTTTGCGACTGAGGCGGCTATCTTCTGGAAACTTGTCCAAGTACTTATCTGTGAGCAGACCGGAGGCTAGGGGAGACCATATCGTGGTTCCTAGGCCGTAGCCTTCATAGAGTTGCTCGTAGTCCACTTCCACTTTTTGACGGTGGAAGAGATTGTATTGAGGCTGCTCCATCGTAGGACCTATGAGTCCATATTTCTCTGCTGCAGCATGTGCGGCCATGATTTCCATCGCGGACCACTCGCTTGTGCCCCAGTAGAGTATCTTGCCTTGCTGTAGGAGATGATTCATAGCCCACACGGTCTCTTCTATGGGAGTATTCTTGTCAGGGCGGTGGCAGAAATACAGATCGAGGTAGTCTACCTGTAAGCGACGTAGCGCTGCGTCACAGGCTTCCATGACATGCTTTCTGCTGAGGCCGCGCTGGTTGGGCTTTTTACGACCATCACCAAAGAATACCTTGCTGCTCACCACATAGCTGCTACGATCCCACTTGCGATCTGCCAGTATCTTACCCATGACAATCTCTGACTGACCCTCAGCGTAGATCTCCGCATTGTCAAAGAAATTGACCCCGCGCTCATAGGCGATATCCATGAGCTTACCGGCGATACCGTCTTCGATCTGATTGCCAAATGTCACCCAGCTTCCTAGTGATAGCTGGCTCACTTGCAGTCCTGATTTGCCTAGTCGTCTATACTCCATGGGCTAAAGGTAGTGAAGCTGTGAAGTAGTAGCGACTTAAGATCTGTTAAGTCATCACGACACGACATAGACTGCTTCACCTTACTCATTCTGAGTAGGCGCTGGGCTAGTCATGCTGCACCACGTCAAACTGAACAATAAGAAAAGCCCAGTGCGTGAGCACTGGGCTTTCTTAATTTTTCTTGTAATCCCTTTTACTGAAGGATGACTTTCTGCACCGTAGTCCCTTCATCCGTCTGGATCTGAAGGAAAATAGGGCCACTAGGTACCACGGCAGGTCGCTGCCACTCATACTGCTGTGAGTTGATGTCATTAATTCTATTGAGTAGGAGACCGTTTTGTGTCAGGACATTGATGGCTTCTATCATAGCACCGTCTGTCTTGATCGTGAGGATCTCTGTAGTAGGGTTAGGGAAAGCTGATAGACCTATGCTCTCTGCATCGATCAGATCTGTAGTTCCTACTATGGCGTCACCTAGGTCGTACGCTAGATACATACGTGGAATCGCCAATTGGAAAATAGTATCAATGTAAGTCCTTGCTTTTTCAGCTGACATGTCAGGATTAAATCTAAGGCCAGAAGCGTGTAGTTCATCAGCATCTACTTCATTCGTTGGATTCTGAGCATTTACTAAGGCTACAAGATTTCGAAGATCATCCAGTCCCCACCAATCCCATGGACTACCTTGGATCTGTGTGACTCCTTCGTCAGATACAGTAATTGGAATATCAAATCCATAGAAATTATCCGTTCCTAGAATCATCTGAGTTGGCATGGTAGCTGACGACACGATTCCCAGCGTTGCTTTCTGCTCGTCTATCAGATCACTGAGAGGATCATCATTTGCTCCGAGACCCATGAGACCATCATTAGTGCCTAGATCATTAGCTAGTTCTATAGCTTTCCTAGTCCCTGATACGTCAACCACAAATTGTCCTGTAGTGGGTACAATGACGTTACCATTGCTGTAAGGTGCAAAGAAGTCTTGCGTGCAGTGTACACCGACGAAAGCGGCTGTCTCATTACCATCCATCCATGAGCTGTCGCCCATAGCACCAGCGAGATTCATACTGAATACGATATCTGAACTATATCCCTCATGATTGACAAGTGATCCAGGAATTGTATTGGCAGGAAAGTCAAAGAAGCCTTCGCTAGTACCATCGATGTTACCTAGTACCTCTTCTACTATGAGAGGATCACCATTGATATCTCTAAACTTGGGTAGCGTGACTTCTGAGAAGTCATCAAGAGTACCTGTGCCCAATGCAAGGTATCCTCCTGTGCCTATACCCCAAACTCCGATTTTATCAGGATCAATGCCGTATGGATTCTCGTCTTCTTCGACGAGCTTACGCATATATCTTACGGCTGTACGAGTATCCTGTATACCTCTGTAGGCAGCTTGAAGCAGGGTAGCTGTACGTACATCCTGAACCATAGATATAGGATTCCATCCTAGTCTATAGTCATAGATGCCAACTGCATAACCTCTGATGACGAGGCGCTTCATTACTTCTATCGCGGTACTGTCATATCTCGTACCTGTCTGGGTACCGTTTACTATTGCAGGAAGAAAGCTCCCTGTATGGGCTATGAGTACTAGCGGCTTATCCGTGGCAGTGTCACCCTCAGGCGTGTATACGTCCATGACAAGATCTGTGACGGCTGGTGCTCCCGTGAGAACTGAAATGTTTTGCCCATAGATCACGTCAGCTTCTACTGTGATACCAGTGAATACGGGATCCACGTATCGCTCCTGAGCGTGCGCAGTCATGATGACAAGAAGTGAAAAAATAAGTGTAAAAGTCTTTTTCATAAATCTGAATTTGAATGAATTTAGTTATTTAACCAATCGTAAGTAACAGAAATATAGGCAAGCCTCCCGATCCGGGGCCCTCCATATGTCTGAAAAGCTTCATTATTCAATAAATTAGTTGCTCCGATCTTGAGCGTTGTATTGATCTTTTTAAAATTATAGTTAACCTGAGCATCTAGGAGATCATATGTGGGGACAAATCCTGTAAACTGCGGAGAGCCTTCAAACTGAAATCCTTGAATCCACTTATAATTAATATTAAATCCGAGATGGTCCAGCTTAATACCCGCTACATTTACACTCACGTCTCGCCCGCTAATGCCTAGGTTGAACTTGTGCTCAGGCGTGTTAAATGCCGGTATGATAGGATCGTCCGATTCACTATTAAGTTTATTCCAGCTATAATTTCCTTTGATCTGATAACTATTCTTGAAGAAGTAGCTCAGTCCTATGGATGCTCCCTGTGTTGTCACTACATCACTAGCATTGGCACTTACGCGGAAAACTTGAGCCCTTGAAGTCTGGCCCGTAATACCACTAAAGCTTGCATCCACTCCCAGCTGGAAACCGATAAAGTCTTCATAACGGGAGAAATAATAGCCTGCATCTACAAATAAAGCGTCAAAGAGAGTAGTGCGGTAGCCTAATTCTATTGTTCGCACTTTCTCCGTAGTAATCGGCGCTACATCAAAGTATATGAGTCGCTCTGGTTCTGGCAGTGGTTGATTAAGAAAGTCAACGAAGGACTCTATTGTAATTAGATTTTCTACGCCCTCTAGGTTGCCTCTGAGAATCGCGGGTCCAACATTATAATTGAGATATTGATCTGCGAGAGTGGGATTTCTGATGGCAGCGCTAAAAGAAGCCCTGAAATAATTATTTTGCGCTGGTGTATAGACAAAAGACATCGCCGGAGAAAAATTGGCCGAAAAATTTTGATGTTGATCATAGCGAGCTGTCGCACTCACTTTCATCCTGTCCGCATTAAACGAATAAGTTGCGCCAGTGTACACTCCAAATTCCCACGTGTCTATATCTCTACCGAACGTATCTACGAGGATAGAGCCCTTACTATTTGGCATAAATATTCTACCGCTGATACCTGATTTGATCTCGATAGAGTTCAGAGATTCTTCTCGATCTATCATGATTGGATCAAACACGTATTCACCTTGTCCATGCACAAGAGCACTTTTATCAAAAAATCTTGTACCTCCCTCGCTGAAGGCAATTCGGCCAGTGATATCATCAAAGGCTTCTTGAAACTCTGGTGTGCCAGGCACCAATCTAGCCCCGTCGCCTGGGAGGAGTCCCGCAGCATCCGCTGTAGCACGACTCTCTTGATGCAGCCTATTTACAAGATCAGAATTCTGCTCTAAGAAAGTTTCTAAGTCTCCACTATACTGATCGGCTATATCTGCTTGGATATATTCCGCCCAGACGGGGAAGCCTTCTACACGCCTGAGCTCTGGCAAGGCATTAAATATCCAACTATTACCATAGTCAGAAACCCATCGATCGTTGGCCTTAGACGCATCTTGAAGTTGAAGTGCAGTGAAGAAAGGATCATAACTATCACCTGCATCTTCGTGAGTTGCATAGGCTCTGACAAAGAATTTGTCCTTTTTTCGATATTCAATTCGGTGTTGAAACAGTTGAATATTGCGTAGGCTAAAGCGATTGTCACCTTGATATACTGTGGTGCCACCGCCATAGGAGCTCGCCAAAATTAATTCTGGGGATTCAAATTCTTTGAGTGGTTGGGTACGGATATGAACTGCACCAGAGAGCTTGATATTCTCGGTATCGTAATCTACCAGATCTACTTCATTGTATCCAGTCCTGTAGAGCTGTCCAACTCCAGGGAAGCGTCTGCTGTCAAAGTTAGCACCGCCAAAAAATTCATCGCCGTATCTATTCACCGCGTCATAGCCTCCCGGATTAGTGGGGCCGTCAGGTGTCCCATCTACAGCTTCATAATTATCCGCTTCCCAGTCGTCTGCCTGTAAGTAGGAGAAATTGAGCTTAAAGGCCAGCCAGTCTTGACCAGCGGCATTAGTCAATGCTTGCGCATAGCGAAAGTCTGTGCCTAGTAGATTTCGCTCACCTACCTTGATTTTGGCCGCAAGGCCTTTCTGGAAAAATGGATCCTTAGTCTGCATGTAGATCACACCATTAAAGGCATTGGGTCCATAGA
>JAHDBH010000134.1 GCA_020630495.1 Saprospiraceae bacterium | reverse complement strand
ATCCAGCCTGTCGTAGATCTATTATGTCCTGTTCGCTATGTACGCCTCCACTAGCTATGATATGTAGCGTGGGAAAGTCTTTGATAAACCGGCTGTACATATCGACATTAGGCCCAGACATCATACCATCTTTGGCAATGTCTGTACATACGAGCCACTTCAGTCCAGCATCCATCAAATGCTCTAGTAGATCATCAGCGCTCCGATCTTCCATCTCTGTCCAGCCCTGTGACGCAATCCGCCCATCGCGTAGATCCATGCTGAGATAAATGCGCTCACTTCCATACTCTTGGAGTATCTCACCCATGAGAGACGGCGCGCGCACAGCTAGACTTCCTATATTCACTGCACTAGCTCCTGCCTGAAATAATTTGTCAACTTCAGCGCGGCTTCTGACACCGCCTCCATAATCAATCTTAAGATTGGTCTCTCTAGCAAGTAGTTGTAATACCTGAGTTTGCTTCACCTCACCAGCCTTGGCACCATCTAGATCTACGAGATGCAAATGTGTAAATCCTGCTGCGGCATAGCGCTGAGCAATTTCTAAAGGACTATCCTGATAGTGTGTCTGCTGATCAAAATCACCTTGCCTCAGTCGTACTACCTCACCTGCTATTAAATCTATCGCGGGAACGAGAATCATAATTCAGTAAATTTTTTCAATAAATCTAGACCCGCTGGGCCGGACTTTTCTGTGTGGAATTGCACGCCATAGAAATTATCTTGTTGTAGCGTAGCGGTAAATTTTACTCCGTATTCGCAGATGCCAGACGTGGCATCGCATAGGTCTACATAGTAGCTATGGACAAAGTAAAAATCCTGTCCTTCGGTATCACTGACTAGCTCACCTTTGACGGAAGTCAGATCATTCCATCCCATGTGCGGCACTTTGAGACCAGGCGCAAATTTTCTCACTTGAGCATCGATAATTCCCAGGCACTTAGTATCACGCTCTTCCGTATGTGTGCAGAGCAATTGCATGCCAAGACATATTCCGAGCACAGGCTGTGTGAGCTCACGTAGAAGTGTGTCAAGTCGGTGCTCCTCTAGATATTTCATGGCGCTAGACGCCTCTCCCACTCCAGGGAATATGACGTGACTTGCTGCTCGTAATTGGGCTGGATCCGCCGTGACCATTGCATATTTCCCGAGGCGCTTCAGAGCATTGTATACGGAGCGGGTGTTTCCCGCATTGTAATCAAGTATAGCAATCATATCTGTCCCTTGCTGCTAGGAATAGCGCCAGATCCATCTTGCTGCACAGCAGATCTGAGGCATCGCGCCCATGCTTTAAAAATAGATTCTATCCTGTGGTGATCATTATCCGCTGTAGACTGTATGTGAAGCGTACAGGCAGCGTGATCCGTCCATGACTTAAAAAAATGCTTCCACATCTCAGTCGGTACATCACCTACATATTCTCTCTGAAATGCTGCTTCCCATACCAGCTCTGCTCGACCACCGAGATCTATACTCACCTTTGCCGCTGCTTCATCCATAGGCAATACAAAGGCGTATCGCTTTATTCCTTTTTTACTGCCGAGCGCATCGCGCATGGCTTGTCCTAGTGCGATAGCCGTATCCTCTACCGTGTGATGCTCGTCCACTTCCAGATCTCCCCTTACGCTCAGATCTATGTCCATGGCGCCATGCGTGGCTAGCTGATCCAGCATATGATCAAGGAAATTTAATCCAGTATTTATCCGTGCATGTCCCGATCCATCTACTTGCAGACGCAGATCGATAGATGTCTCCGAGGTCTCGCGCTGTACGTGCGCCACACGATGATTAGATAATATATGCGCGGTAATAGAGGGCCAATCTTCACAGTGAATCGCACCTGCGGGCGGATCCTGAGATAAATAAATAGCTTGGCAACCTATCGCTTGCGCAAATGCCACATCCGAAGGGCGATCGCCTATGACATAGCTCTGCGCCAGATCATAGTGCTCACTCGTGTAGTGACTGACCAGCGCAGTACCCGGCTTACGTGTAGGCGCCTGATCTGCAGGTAGCGATTTATCAATGAGCACTTCTCTAAATGTGATCCCGTGCTGAGCTAAATGATCGATCATAAAATTGTGCACAGGCCAAAAATCCGCTTCGGGAAATGACGTCGTACCAAGACCATCCTGATTAGTCACCATGACCAATTCATAATCAGCGCGCCTCACGATCTGATGCAGCGAGGTGATGACGTGATCTAAAAATTTCATTTTCTCCCAACTGTCGATTTGATAGTCAGCGGGCTCTTGCAAGATGGTACCGTCCCGATCAATGAATAAAATTTTCTTTTTCATATTTCGCGTAGAATTGAGAGTAAAGCGTCATTTTCTGCTGGTAGTCCTACGGTGACACGAAGACAAGAATCTACTAGTGCAGATCTATCACGGACAATCAGATCAGCAGCGCGCAGCTGATCATATACAGACCTATGATCTGTAAATCGCACAAGGAGAAAATTGGCGTCGCTCGGATATATATGTTCTACTGAGGGGCACTTTGGTAATTCTTTTTCCAGACGTTTTCTTTCTGCAATAGTTTCTGCAGTGTGCGAATGCAATTTCTCTGGTGAATTCAATATATCAATGGCTTTCTCCTGCGCAATCAGGGACAGATCATAGGGTAATTTCACTCGATGCAGATCTTCAATTAATGCTGGCGCAGCTATCGCATATCCCAATCGCAAACCAGCAGCTCCGTACGCTTTACTGAGAGTCTGTAATAGGATGACATTGGGTAATTCTGATAGACGAGATACAAGACTCGGAGTCTCGGCGTAGTGAATATATGCCTCGTCTATGACTACTATACCAGGAGACATTTTCGCGACAGCGACCATACGATCAGCAGACAGAGAATTACCTGTAGGATTATTGGGCGAACAAAGAAATATGATCTTGGGCGCGTGCTTCCGCACAAATT
This sequence comes from Saprospiraceae bacterium, assembly GCA_020630495.1. GTDB lineage: Bacteria > Bacteroidota > Bacteroidia > Chitinophagales > Saprospiraceae > JAHDBH01. Next base: position 2,060 of record JAHDBH010000134.1, on the reverse strand, counting down.
CTTCTATAGCCGCTACGTCAAGATCAAATGAATCATCCAAGGATAAATGATCCATCCTCACACCATTTATATCTGCGCAGTGATCATACATACTGAAACCTGGCGAAAAACTCAGGGCACTATCCACACCAGGCTCGCAGTAGGCCCTATAGATCATATCGATTAATTGATCGCTTCCGCAAGCAGGTAATATCTGCTCCAGCTCAGCCCCTGTATGACGAGACAGCGCAGAGCGCAATTGCAATGCACGCGGATCAGGATAGCGATTGTAGCCCGAGTCGTAGGGGCTCTCATTAGCATCAAGCCAGATACCGCTCGCTCCACCGCTTTCTAGGCGTGCGCTAGAATATGGGACTAGACCTTGAAGATGACTGCGCAGATAGATGCTCATGATTCTAGATTTGATAGACGGATGGAGACGGCACGTGCATGCGCTTCCAGGCCTTCGGCTCTTGCCAGGGTTTCCACCACTGGACCTAGCTCCCGCATCCCCTCCTCAGTAATTGTCTGCATGGTCATAGCCCGTCGAAAACTATTGACGTTGACACCAGCATAAGATCTGGCCCATCCCGCCGTGGGCAAGCTGTGATTAGTACCACTGGCATAGTCACCTAGACTCTCACAACACAGCGATCCTACAAATATGCTTCCCGCCTGCGTCACTCGCTCTGCCATCACTTCTGCGTCGCTAGTGGCTATGATGAGGTGCTCGGGTGCATAGGTATTTACCAGCGCCAAGCGCTCCTCATGGTCTGACATATATATATAGCGCGCGTGGCTGAGGGCGGCACGGGCTATCTCTGCACGCGGCAGATCTGCGAGTTGCACCTCTATCTGCGACTGCACCGATGCGATGAGAGACATATCGCTGGAGATGAGCATCACCTGGCTATCAGCTCCGTGCTCCGCCTGGCTGAGCAGATCGGCGGCAACCCAGTCAGGTCGGCTGCTTGCATCGGCAACTACTAGCACTTCACTCGGGCCAGCTGGCATATCTATGGCCGTGCCGTACCGCTGCGCATACAGCTTAGCTTGCGTGACATATTGATTTCCAGGACCGTAGATCTTATCTGCACGCGCTACAGTCTCCGTGCCGAGTGCCATGGCAGCGATGGCCTGAGCGCCGCCGATCGCGTAGATCTCCTCTAGTCCAAGCTCCCGCGCCGTCCATGCTACGAGTGGATCTACTCCATCAGCGCTGGGTGGTGTACATAGTGTAATCTGTCTACATCCGGCGAGCTGTGCGGGAATCACCAGCATCATCACTGTGCTGAAAAGACTCGCACTTCCTCCGGGCACATACAGACCCACAGACTGGATCGGCATATACTTGGTCCGGCAGCGTACGCCTGGCATGGTTTCTATCTCGCGACCGCTCGGTATATGTGCCTGGTGAAACTTAGTGATATTGACTATGGCCTGGCGGATAGCTTCTTGTAGTTTTTTATCCACGTCTAAGGACAATGGTGAGAGATCCACGCGATAATTGCCTAGCGAGACATTATCATATTGCTCTGTCAGCCTTCGGACTGCGGCATCTCCATCACGACTCACCTGAGCAAATATCTCAGCAACACTTTCCCTCATGGCCTCAGGATCCTCTTGGGGTCGGCGACAGATTTCATCCCATTCGCTGCGAGGAGGATTGTTATATACCTGCTTCATAGGAGCATCTTTTCTATGGGACATATAAGGATTCCTTCTGCACCAGCAGACCGCAGTTCGTCAATGATTTCCCAGAAGCTGTCCTCAGGAATCACGCTATGCACACTTGACCATCCCTCCGCGGCCAGCGGCATCACAGTTGGGCTACGCATGCCAGGCAGGATATTCTCTATGGCAGCGATGGCGTGGTTGGGAGCATTGAGGAGGATGTACTTGTTTCGCTTAGCGTAGAGCACGGATTCCAGGCGATAGACGAGCTTGTCACGGATATCTGCCTGCTCCTTGGTAAGACGGGGAGCGGCTATGAGGACCGCTTCACTGCTGAGAATCTTCTGTACTTCCTTCAGCCCATTGAGCTGCAGCGTACTGCCGGTACTCACTATATCACAGATCCC
>JAHDBH010000133.1 GCA_020630495.1 Saprospiraceae bacterium | reverse complement strand
GATGCTGACCCGACGAATGAAATACAGACCATATCTGTAGTGGCAGACACGCTCTATCTGAGTGGAGGTGGTAATGTGACATTGCCGTCAGGAAGCCTATGGGATAGTGGTGATGCATCGAGCATCGTCACGCCCGAGCGTGTGGGAATAGGTGTGACAGATCCCTCTGTGGCGCTGGAAGTGAATGGAGATGTGGTCGTGAGCGGAGAGCTGACCAGTATGAGTGATGGACGCCTCAAGACGGATATCAGAAATATCCAAAATGCTAGTCTGATCATGGCTCAGCTGCGTGCGGTGCTCTATCAATTTGATCAGAGTAAGCACAGTGCTGATCTACCAGAAGGCGAGCGCATGGGACTGATAGCTCAAGAGCTGGAGAGAGTCCTGCCTGAGCTGGTGCATGAGCAAGAGTCTGGCTTAAAGACGGTGAATTACCTTGAATTAATTCCACTGCTCATCGCTAGTCATCAAGAGATGGCAGCAAGCAAGCAGGAGCTAGCATCCAAGGTGGATCAGCTGAGCAAAGACGTCGCTGAGCTCAAGGCGCTCATCAAGATGCAGCAGGACTGACCGTCCGCTGCTCGATGCGCTTCTCATAGCCCTGCCCATGTAGTATACGCTGCACAAATATGCCTGGCGTGTGTATGTGATTAGGGTCTAGTTCGCCTGGCTCTACCAGGTGCTCCACCTCAGCGATAGTGATCTTTCCAGCCATGGCCATGAGGGGATTAAAATTGCGCGCAGTACCCTTGTAGACGAGGTTGCCTTCTCTGTCGCCTTTCCATGCCTTGACGATGGCAAAGTCAGGCTTGAAGGCATGCTCCATGATGTGCGCCTTCCCGTCAAACCATCGCACCTCCTTGCCCTCTGCCACTTCTGTACCATATCCTGCAGGCGTAAAAAACGCTGGCATACCAGCACCAGTCGCATAGCAGCGCGCAGCCAGTGTGCCCTGAGGAATGAGATCTACCTCCAGCTCGCCACTGAGCATCTGCCGCTCAAATTCATCATTTTCCCCTACGTAGCTGGAGATCATCTTCTTGATCTGTCGCTTCTGCAGTAAGAGGCCCAGGCCAAAATCATCTACTCCAGCATTATTGGAAATACAGGTAAGTCCAGTGACGCCAGCTTCTACCAGTGCGGCGATACACATCTCTGGAATACCACACAGCCCAAAACCACCGAGCATGATCGTCATGTCATCTGTGATGCCCTCTATCGCTTCCTGTGCTGACTGTACGCGCTTGTCCATATGCTCCTTGTGTAATTGGTATTGATTAATAGGCCATTCGTCTATAGACTGTCGACCATCCCCAAATGTATAGAGATCTTTGTAACCTATCGCAGATATGATCGTTCTGTCATCTTACTAAGCCACTACATATGAAGTATATCATCGCATGCCTAGCGGTCATCGCTAGCATCAGTCTCTATGCGCAGGACCGCGTCAATCTCTCAGGATACATTCGGGATGAGGCCAGCGCAGAGACGCTCATAGGCGCTACGGCCTATATCTACGACAAGAATATAGGCGCCTCCAGTAATGAATATGGCTACTACAGCCTCAGCCTAGAGCCTGGAGAATATGAAGTAGAATATAGCTATCTGGGATATGATCTGCGGGTCGAGAAAATCAATCTTACAGAGGACACACGGCTGGATATAGATCTCACGCTAGAGTCGCAGACGATCCAGGAAGTGGTGGTGACGGCTGAGGCCGAAGATGCACAAGTCAAGGATGTGCAGATGAGTGTCAATAAACTCGAGATCGCCCAGATCAAGGCGCTCCCTACTCTACTTGGTGAGGTAGAAGTGATCCGGTCGCTACAGCTCCTACCAGGTGTGTCGAGCGTGGGTGAAGGCGCCACAGGATTTAATGTACGCGGTGGTAGCATCGATCAGAATCTAGTGCTCTTGGACGAAGCGCCTGTGTACAATTCTTCGCACCTCTTTGGATTTTTCTCAGTATTTAATCCAGACGCAGTCAAGGACGTCAAGCTGTACAAAGGCGGTATACCATCTCGCTACGGCGGTCGACTGAGTAGTATCCTAGACGTACGCATGAAAGAAGGAAATGCCAAGCAGCTGGAGATCAACGGCGGCGTAGGACTGATATTTTCTCGGCTCAGTATAGAGGCGCCTATCGCTAAAGAAAAGGCATCCTTTATCGTCGCGGCAAGACGCTCCTACATCGATGTACTATCCCGACCATTTCTAGAAGGCGATGCGACGGATAATATCCTCAACTTTTATGATCTGACGCTCAAGGCAAATTGGAATATCAACGAAAATAATCGCGTATTTGCGTCAGGATATTTTGGTCGTGACAATTTTGGATTTGGTGATGCGGCGGGATTTAACTGGGGAAATAGCACGGCTACGGTTCGCTGGAATCATATCTATAATCAGAAGCTGTTTAGCAATCTGACACTCTTCTATAGCGACTACGACTATCAGATAAGTTTTGGCGATGACTCGCAAAATGGTTTTGACTGGAATGCAAGCATCGAAAATCTCAGTGCTAAGTTGGATTACAATTACTACATCAATTCTACTAATTCTCTGCGATTTGGATTGCAGACGATTTACTATGATTTCTCTCCTGGCGAGGCGGTGGGTAGATCTGAAGGCGAGATATCAGACTTCTCGCTGGACCCCAAGTTTGCATCCGAAAATGCGCTTTATTTGGAGAATGAGCAAAAACTGGGAAGCAAGCTTGTGCTGAATTACGGTCTGCGCTGGAGCTACTTTGCCTATCTGGGCAAAGGCACAAGCTATGAATTTGGTGAGGCGCCGCTCGGCGATTCACGACCCGTGATCAGTGCTACGGCGGTGGAGGGCGGAGATATTATCGCTGATTACAACAATTTTGAGCCCCGCTTTTCAGCGAAATACCAACTCGATGACAAGAGCTCCATCAAGGCAAGTTACAATCGTATGGTGCAGTACATCCACCTACTGAGCAATACCACGGCATCGACACCTGTGGATATATGGACGCCCAGCAGTAACAATATACGTCCACAGCTAGCAGATCAAATCGCGCTAGGCTATTTCAGAAACTTTCAGGACAACACTTATAAGCTCAGTGTAGAGAGCTACTACAAGGACTATGCACAGCTCATCGACTACATAGATGATGCGGATCTGTTGCTCAATCCATTCCTAGAAGGTGATGTGCTGGAGGGAGAAGGTCGCGCCTATGGTGTAGAATTACAAATGGAAAAGTCCAAAGGCCGCTTCACAGGATGGGCGAGCTATACCCTAGCACGCTCAGAGCGGAGAGTGGATGGCATCAATCAAGGCGACTGGTACGCGGCGAGATTTGACCAAACGCACAATCTTAGCGTAGTGGGCTTTTATGAGATCAGCGACTATGTGACCGCCTCGGCTAATTTTTCTTTGATCTCTGGTACGCCCGCCACATTTCCGACGAGCAGGTATACCGTGCAAGGATATACGATTGCAAATAATGATAATCTTACCAGAAACAATGTGCGTATTCCCGCCTATCACAGACTTGATCTGAGCGTAACAGTGAAAGGCAAGAAACACGCCGAAAAACGATGGGATGGCGAATGGGTATTTGGTATTTACAATGTCTATAGCCGTAGAAATCCCTTTGCCATATATTTCCGACAGGAAGACCGCCGCTTTGGTCCGCAGGAGCCCGTAACTACGGAGGCAGTGCAGCTATCTGTCATTGGCAATTTTATTCCTTCTATTTCCTACAACTTTAAGTTTAAGTAATCATGAGATATACTTTCCTACTCCTTTGTCTCCTGCTGGGCCTCACAGCTTGCGAGGACACCATAGATGTCACACTGGATGATAATACGCCACAGATCGTGGTGGATGCATTTCTCGATGATAGCGACTCTGAGCAAGTCATACGCTTGAGCGAGAGCATACCCTATTTTGAGACAACAAGTATCCCACTCATAAATGCTGAGGTCACGGTATTTCACGAAGATGGTCGTGTGTATGAGTTTGAGCATCGTGGTGATGGAGCCTATGTCTATACGCCTGAGGCTGGTGAAGCTATAGGTGAGCCAGGTGATGGCTTTGGACTGCAAGTAGTGCTAGATGATGTGACACTCACAAGTGAGGCCATCATGGCAGATGCTCCCGTGGTAGATCGTATAGAGCAGATTACACGCGAGGGAGAACTAGGCTTTGATGATGGTATCTATGCGGAGTTCTTTGCTCGTGACATCGCTGGAGAACCCAATGGCTACTGGATCAAAACATTTAAGAACGACACCCTACTCAATAAACCTGAAGAAATCAACATTGCATTTGACGCGGCATTTGATCAGAACGGTGATACAGATGGACTGATATTCATCACACCCATCCGTGAAGCCATCAATCCTGTTCCTGATCCGCGGCAAGAAGGCGAGACGGAAGATGAAGACGAGGATCGTTCGCCCTACGCTGTAGGTGACACCGTACGGGTAGAAATCTACGGTCTCGGACTAGAATCATTTTTCTTCATGGAATCTCTGCAGAGCCAATTACTCAATGCTTTCAGCACCATCTTCGCCGAGCCGCTCGTCAATGTCCGCGGCAATGTGACTCGCAGTGATACAGGCGAGAGGGTCTTGGGTCAGTTTAATGTTGGTGTGGTGACATCGTTGGAGATTGTGATTCAATAGGCGGTGCGGTGCGCTGCGCGCAATGTGAAGATGTGGCAATGTGCAGATGTGACAATGTGCTAATGTGCTAATGTGCGAATGTGCGAATGTGCGGATTTGCGAATGTGCCAATGGGATAATGTGCGAATGGGATAATGTGCGGATCTGCGAATGTGTGTGCTCACATCTGGTAGGCGGATTTGCGAATGTGCCAATGGGATAATCTGCGGATCTGCGAATGTGTCTGGATACCTCTGGTAGGCGAATTTGACAATGTGAAAATGTGAGAATATTTTCCGCAGGGCGGAAATTTGGGGATAGTTCAATTAAGTGTGTCTGGTTAAATAATCATTGTTTCGCCCAACGGCA
>JAHDBH010000132.1 GCA_020630495.1 Saprospiraceae bacterium | reverse complement strand
TATATGCTTATCTGCTCAGCTCCATGATTACATCACCGTCAATGCTGACCGTAAGACCTAGAAAAGGCTCTGTGATCGTCACATCCAGATCAGCTTGACCTTCAAATCTAGAATCAGGATTGTAGCTCGTAGGTCTGAAAGAAGTTGGCTCATCATTATCTGTCTCATCGCCAGCATCTATGCCCACCATGAGTAGATTTCCATTCTCCACACTGTAAGTGCCTGATCCTATACCACCTGTAAGATTTTCAGTAGTGGTAGAATCTGCATCGGTAACCTCCAGCGTAAAATCGCCAGATGACGTCCAAGTCAGATCAGCACTAGAAAATGTCACGATGACATCGCTATTAGTTATCTCCGCTTTTCCAGCAGTGGTACCCAGACCGACGATATTGAGCGTATAATCGTTCTCGTAGGCCTCTAGATTCCAAGCGCCTTCGATGTTAGACTCAGTGAGCTCCGGATCGTCGTCATCATCATTGCATGATGTGAAGGTGAATAGGCTTACACAGACGAGTAAATAAAAGAAATTTTTCATGAGTAAAATTGTGATTTAGAAAGTTAAAGTGTTTTGCAAAATTAAGATGGTAGGGAAATCATGAGCAACCTGTAGTCACCTAGTATATATCCCTAGCACTATAGACGTAGAGTAGATGTAAAAAGAAAGTCAACTTAACGCCCTCCCACCACTTAATTCTCAACCACCGCGTACTACGGAGCTCTGCTGGGAGATACTTTCCTCATGTATAGCCTTGAGAAAGGTACTCACAAATGTCTCAGATAGATTTTTCTGAGCACCTCGCTCTACGGCGGCTTCCATCAGATCTTTCCAGCGACTCGGCTGGAGGATGGCTATGTTGTGATCTCGCTTGTAGTCCCCTATCTGCTGAGCTACACGCATCCTATCACCCAGTAGGGTCAGCACTTCTTCGTCAATCTCATCGATCTGGCCTCTCAGCGCAGAGAGCGAGTGCAGATAGCTAGGGTCATCAGAAGTAGCTTGCGGTACTGTAAGATTGCCGAGCAGATCATGAAAAGTCCTTGGAGTAATCTGCTGACGAGCATCGCTCCAGGCTTCATCTGGCGATGGATGCACCTCTAGCATCATACCATCATAGTTGAGATCTAGCGCTTGCTGAGCCACTTCTGCTAGTGTGTCACGCCGTCCACAGATATGACTGGGATCTACGAACAGTGGTAAGTCAGGCAGCGCTTGCTTAAACTCTATAGCCATCTGCCAGCGTGGCGGATTACGGTAACTAGAATCACCAAAACTACTGAAACCCCTGTGCAGGCCAGCTATCTGAGTGATACCTGCCTTCTGCAGACGTTCTACGGCACCCTTCCAGAGAGCTACGTCTGGATTGATAGGATTTTTTACCATCACGGGGATGTCCACTCCTGCGAGCGCATCCGCTATCTCCTGCACACTGAATGGATTGACCGTAGTCCTGGCACCTATCCAGAGGACATCAATACCATACTTGAGCGCCTCATAGACGTGTTGCTTCGTCGCGACTTCGGTACAGACTGCTAAGCCTGTCTCTTCCTTGACACGTCTGAGCCATGCCAAGCCAGCTACACCCACTCCATCAAAACTTCCAGGGCGCGTACGGGGTTTCCAGATACCTGCGCGATACAGATGCGTCTTGCCTGTACTCGCTAGCTCACCCGCAGTGGTCAGTACTTGCTCTTCCGTTTCTGCACTGCAGGGCCCTGCTATGATAAAGGGTCGCTGGTCGGTAAATGATAGTTTCATGATACTTGATTTATAGAATTTTCGTGATGGGATGAAGGGAGCATAGTAGCTATGGCATTCGCTCCTGAAATCAGGGCATGTATTTTAGTCGTATTACCATCCTGTATGGCTTGTTTAAATGTCTCTAAAGTGTCCATGTACTCATCTAGCACCTCGATGATATGCTTACTATTCTGTCTTAGGATAGGTGTCCACATGGCTGGACTACTCTTGGCGAGTCTGACGGTACTTGCAAATCCTCCCGCGGCAAGATTCATGATTTGCTTCTCGTCTTTTTCTTTCTTTAGCACGGTAAGTGATAAGGCAAAGCTGGAGATATGACTGATGTGACTCACGTAAGCCACGTGCATATCATGCGCTCTACTGCCTTGGTAGACTAGCTTCATTCCGATGGTCTCATACATAGTACTTACCACAGCTAGTCTATCATCATCGCTGCTCTCGACATCACATAGGACTACCGTCTTCCCAGCATAGAGTCCAGCGATAGCGGCTGCTGGACCGCTATATTCTGTGCCTGCCATAGGATGACTCAGCACTACACGTCCACGAGACGGATGAGCACACAGGGCATCTGCTATATGCCCCTTAGTACTGCTCAGCTCTATGATGGTAGCACTTCCTGGCATATCTAGTAGAAGTCTACAAGTATGGACTACATGATCTGCAGGCACGCACACAGCGATCACAGTGCTGCGTCTAGCAAGCTCTCGGAGATCCACTACCTCGCTGATCAGCTGACGCTCTAGAGCTACGCGACTGTGCTCCTCATCGCTGTCATAGCCGATGACCTCATGCCCTACATTGCGCAAGGCTAGAGCCAGCGATCCACCTATCAGACCCGTACCTACGATTCCTACAGTCATAGTGCAGATGATTTATTGATTCGCTGTAGAGCCAGTGCTAGCATATCCTCATCTATACACAGCGAGGCTCTCACGTAGCCTTCACCCGACTTGCCAAACACCGTACCTGGCGTCACAAATACGCCCGTCTCATCGAGCAAGATATCGCACCACTCTTCGCTAGAGGGACTATCCTGAGGTAATCTTGCCCATACAAATAGCCCGTACTGATCAGCATCCACCTTACATCCAAGACGCTTCAGAAGCGCTGTACACGCTGCCCGTCTCCTTGAGATCTTCTCATTCCGCGTACGCAGCCACCCATCATCTACGCACAGGGCAGCCACACCACCAGCCATCACTGGACGATATTGACCGCTATCTAGATTACTCTTTACCTGCATTGCAGCACGCAGCACCTCTGCAGATCCTACGAGGACACCTAGTCTCCAGCCAGGCATATGATGTGATTTACTGAGACTATTCAGTTCTACACACACCTCACGAGCATAAGGTCTTGCAAGCATCGACTGCGGTCCTGCAGGATGATAGTATGAGTAGGCATTATCACTTACGATGAGCGTGCGAGCACCGGGCTGTCCCAGTCCAGAGAGCGCACTGTTGTGTCTTCTCACTATATCTATCAGACCATCCATATGAGTCACACTCAGCAGCTGACCAGTGGGCATATGTGGACTATTTACCAGGAGCAGCCTTACATCATGAGTTTCCAGTAGATTCTCCATGTATATCAGCCAGTCCTGGGTCGTTTCTTCAGCACTTGGTAGTCTATAGCCCTGAGCCACAGCACCAGCCAGCCGTGCTGCAGCTTCATAAGCAGGATAGCCAGGCGATGGTACAAGCATCACTTGTCCCTTGTCCAGATATGCCATTGCTAGATGAGCGATGCCCTCTTTACTGCCAGCAAGAGGCATGATTTCCTCATCAGATAGACTCACATCGTATATCTGTGCGTACCATTTTCCCAGTGCTTCTCTCCAGGCACTTGTACCGCCGTAGGGCTGATAACCGTGAGACTGCGGACGCATCATGTCTCGCTGCAGCGCCTCATGTACTCCTGGTGGCGGCGCTAGATCTGGATTCCCTATGCCAAGATTGATGATGTCCTCGCCTGCAGATCTGCGTTGCGCTATTTCTTTGAGCTTTCGCACAAAGTAATATGGCTTCACCTCCCCTAGTCGACTAGCTCTCTGTGGAGCGCTGCTCGTCGGCACTACGGGAAGATCACTGCTCACTGTGCCTTGCGGTGATCTAGCAAGTCGTCTTTGGATTGTGTCCTTCATAGCTCGATGTCATGTGCGTACACTTGCTACGGGACAAAAAAAATCCCGGCGGCAAGCGACGGGAAATTTATAAAGTTGATTCACCATATGGTACCAGCTATTCCCACGCTCGAGCGCTATAGAAATAGTAATACCATGATGTAGTTGATAATCTCATTATGACCCAAACATAAGCATCTTCTCTTTACTTGTGCCAGTCAATGAAAAAAAGGTCATCAGAACGACGTGTGCGAGCAAGATAGCACGTGATTGGCCGATGATGAGCGGATGGATAGCGCTAGTTAGGGCCGTTTCCGGCAAATGCCAGTCACACGAGCACTCAGGAGCTACACGAGTGCTCATAGCTATGATCAGCACCATAGCTCGCGCCATTGATGGCTCAAAGTATCAATGGCCTATCTGAGAGACTGCACCTCGCCCATACGCACGCACACACGAGCCGATTCAGCTTTTGAGCACCTACTGTCAAGGCAAGATGAGACCCTTTGAATATTCTCATAAGTGTATTATCTTTGCGCTCCGTTATCAGATCGGTTAGCTCAGTTGGTAGAGCAACGCCCTTTTAAGGCGTGGGTCCTGGGTTCGAGCCCCAGACCGATCACACGCACCCAGAAAGCCTTGCAGCATCACATGCTGCGAGGCTTTTTACGTTCTGGACATGATATGCACTAGGTAGCTTCAGGCATGACACTGGACGAGCTCACATACAAGATCAATGGATGTGCCATGAAGGTGCATAACACTCTCGGCAATGGCTTTCAAGAGGTGATCTATCAGCGATGTCTATCCATAGAGCTGGAAAGAGCTGGTCTGCATTATGTCAGAGAGCAACCTCATGAGATTTACTATGAGGGCATCGAAGTAGGCACCCGAAGAGCAGATTTTATCGTGGAAGACCAAGTCATGGTAGAGCTAAAGGCCGTGATCAATCTAGAAGACGCTCATCTAGCTCAAGCCAAAAACTACGTAGTAGCTTACAATAAGCCTATCGGGTTACTCATCAACTTCGGCGCCAAGAGTCTTCAATTCAAAAAGATATACCACTCTAATAGGCAATATAGACCTTAAGAATCCATAAAGTCAACACCAGCAAATCCAAAAATCCCAATCCGTCTAAGAAACACCA